>CALBPH010000755.1 GCA_937899365.1 uncultured Leptolyngbya sp. | reverse complement strand
CATGCGTTATTTTGGCCCATGGCGCTCGTAGACCTGCCATCGTTTGAAATAACGTGGAGACGGTCCATGGACCGTCTCCACGTTATTAATTCTCCGGCTTGGTAATTTGACGGCGTCGTTTTCGGCATCGCTCAGAGCAGTATTTCACCTCATCCCAGCAGTCAGCCCATTTTTTACGCCAGGTGAAGGGACGCTGACAAACTGTGCATGTTTTGGTGGGTAAATCAGACTTACGACGTTGACGGGCCATTTTATGAAATCTGGAAAAATCTTGGGCAGTGCTCGCGGTATGCTCGAAAACTGAACCATATCAAACATCTGAGTTTGTTTCGAAAGCAAAACCTCAGGTCTGGGTACTTAGGTATGAGTATTTAGTTTAAAGGGCGTTTACCTACCTGGGTTTACTATCTGATTTAGTCCTTATTTGCGATCGCATGTCCCCTGCCCCGCCACTGTCCCAACTCCGTATCGTGCTAGTGGAACCCGCTGGCCCTTTAAATATGGGTTCAGTGGCCCGGGTAATGAAAAACTTTGGCATCACCCAGCTGGTCTTAGTCAACCCTAAAGGGGACCCCCACAGTGACGACGCCAGACAAATGGCCGTCCACGCCTACGACATTATCGAAAAAGCTCAGACGGTAGACTCTTTACCCCAAGCCCTCATCGGCTGTCAGCGGGCAATTGCCACCACCGCCCGTAGTCGAGATTTGCAAACCCCCTTAGAATCGCCAGAGCTGGCGTTGCCCTGGCTGATAGAGTCAGCCCCCAGCGCCCTAATCTTTGGCCCAGAAGATCGCGGGCTGAATAACGATGAAATGCTGCAAGCCCAACGCATTATTAAAATTGATACCCGCCCCCCCTATGAATCTTTAAACTTAGCCCAAGCAGTGGCCATTTGCTGCTACGAACTGTCTAGGGTGGGGCAACGACCGCAGGCTTTTGGCCATGGTCCATCGTCGAACACAGCAGCGGCCCCCCTCAACGAACTTGATGGGTATTATCATCACTTGGAGTCGATTTTATTAAAGATCGGCTATCTTTATCCCCATACGGCTCCTAGCCGCATGCGAAAATTTCGACAGCTGGGTCATCGCGCCGCCTTATCTACTCAAGATGTAGCCATGCTACGGGGCATTCTGCGGCAAATAGACTGGGCTACTACCACCCATCAGCCTCATCAGGAACCCGATTCAAAAGTCCCTTAGCGGTCACACTTTTTTAGACGACTATTAGCCCGCCATCAGACCGCCAAGGGCAACGATTAGCAATGTGTTCACACCCATGACGGATTCACAGCAGCCTCCATCTAAATCGCGCCGCTCTGGACGACCACGGCGACAGCGACGCCCCAAGCCTTTTCCCCTTGGAGGCAACAGCAAACCCAAAACTGAGCGGTTGCGTGCCGTCAAACTGCCCCAGCAATCGCACCAATCTGACACAACCGGCATGTTCGGTGACATGGTGGATCCGTCGCGCCATGTTCGCCGTAGCCGCCGTAATTCTCGCTCGGGCTGGCCCCCGCAGCCAAAGTCATCCTTTTTGCCAAAGCTGCCGAAGCCACTGATTTACGGCATTCGACTCCTAATCATTGGTCTAGGCGTAGCCGCCATTGCTGGTACGGTCCTGTCGGTGCTGACACCGGCGGATGAACAGGTGGCCAATGGCACCGCTGCGGAGACCCAGTCTGCGGTGACAGCCGCCGTGGTCACCAACGACGATGTCATTACCCAGACCCAGGAACTAACGGCGCTAAAGACCAGCCTGGTAGAGCTACAAGAACTCATTCCTGAACTCACACCAACCGTCTAAATGTGAGATCTAGTCACGGGCAACTATGTGGATATTGCTGGCAACGCATCCATTCCCGCAGCCAGTACGATCAAACTACCCGTCTTAGTTGCGTTTTTTAAGGCGGTAGATGACGGTCGGATCACGGTTGATCAGGCCATGGCCATACAGTCGAGTCAAATTGTCGGTGGCTCTGGCGATATGCATACCCAGCCACCGGGGACACGATACACCGCCCT
>CALBPH010000754.1 GCA_937899365.1 uncultured Leptolyngbya sp. | reverse complement strand
GCCCCGACTGTGGCACCGTCCCCGTCCCCGAAGCCGACCTCCCCGTCAAGCTACCTGAAAATGCAGAATTCAGCGGTAAAAACGTTGCTTCCCTGTCCAAATTCGACGATTGGGTCAATGTCCCTTGCCCTAACTGTGGCACGGCTGCCCGGCGCGAGACCGATACCATGGACACCTTTCTAGACTCGTCCTGGTACTTTTTGCGCTACGCCGACGCCAACAACGACGAGATTGCATTCAGTAAAGACCGCGTAAACGACTGGCTACCGGTAGACCAGTATGTTGGTGGAATCGAACATGCTATTTTGCATTTGCTCTACTCTCGCTTTTTCACAAAAGTACTCAGAGATAGAAATCTCCTTAACTTTGACGAACCCTTCCAGCGACTACTCACACAAGGAATGTTACTTGCCATTTCCTACAAATACGCAGATGGCCAATTCATCGTCCCCGACAAAATTACTGACTTGGACAATCCCACCGATCCAGAAACCGGTGAAACACTAAAAGTCTCTTATGAGAAAATGTCCAAGTCTAAATTTAACGGCGTCCCCCCCTCTCAGGTGCTTGCCAAATACGGCGCTGACACCGCCCGCATGTTTATTCTTTTCAAAGCTCCACACGAGAAAGCTCTCGAATGGGACGATGCCGATGTAGAGGGGCAATTCCGGTTTTTGAACCGAGTATGGCGAGCCGTTATGGAATTCGCTAAGTCAGAGAGTCTTGATGCTGTTAGCACTATCGACAGCATCGAACACAGCGCCCTAAGCAAAGGAGAGAAAACCCTTCGCCGCGCCACTCACACCGCCATCAAAGAAATCACAGAAGACATCGAAGGCGACTACCAGTTCAACACGGCAGTCTCTGAGCTAATGAAGCTTAGCAATGCCATCAACGACACCAAAGATAAAACCACATCGGCCTTCGCTGAAGCAATTTGCACCTTGGTGAAGCTAATCGCGCCCTTTGCACCACACATTGCCGACGAGCTGTGGTCTTCACTTTCACAGTCAGATAGCAACTCTGTTCACCAGCAGCCTTGGCCTACGGTCGAAAAAGCTGCCCTAGTCGCTGACGAGATCACGCTGGTGATTCAAATTATGGGCAAAACCAGAGGCACCTTACAAGTGCCTGCGGGTGCAGATAAAGCAGCGCTCGAAACCTATGCGCGCGAGTCAGAAATTGCACAGAAGTACTTAGAGGGGAAAGAAGTCAAAAAAGTGATTGTCGTGCCAGGTAAACTCGTCAACTTCGTAGCTGTTTTAAGTAGCTGCTCAGAGAACGCATCTGGGTGATCGCAGTAAATTAAGGCTTCCAGATTACTTGTCCACTAAACTGGACGGCTTAGCGATCTTTTCTGTACCGATACAACTTGTACCCCTATTTTCCTTATCCATACTCTGCCGATAGTTCTCTGAGCTCGGTATTAATCTCGGGCAGGACACCCGCTCTATACCATTCCAGTCTGTAAACATGGTTTCGGTTAAATAATGACGCGGCGTTGTCAACAGCAACTGCCAAGCCTCTTTTACCGTCATCACATATCTCATACGCTCCGGATAAAGTTTGGCTAGAGACTCTCTCACAAGAGGGTAATAGTCCGAGTTTAAACCTGGGAAGATATGGTGTTCGGTATGGTAGGAAAAATTGCAGTGAAGCAGGTCAAAGAACTTGGGCACCTTTAGCGAAACGCTGTTTACCAAGGGGTCGTTGATGCTGGTCATCCGACAAAACAGATGGTTGGTATAGATATAAAAAATCATGCCTCCATAGCCCAAACCAATGGGAAGGAAATAGGCCAGAATGAGTTTAATCGGATCGAATCTCAAATAGGCGAGAAGACTAAGGTGAAGCACTACGATGAAAGCAAACTCTGCTGCAATCTGAAACCTTTCTGCTGGTTTAACCGTAACCTGTGCTGGTACATGGGGACATTCTTTCTGACTAAAAAAAAGTACTGCGATCACATGGCGAAGAGTATATAGACTCCAAGCCGTGAGCATCCCAAGCATCAAGCCTGGCACAGTCACCGTAGAAGAAGGCGTTATAATGTCTTGAGCCCGTTTGCCTAAAGAATTAGGTTCTCGATACAGAAAGTTACGGTCAGGATCCTTTAAAGAATTTGTTCGATTATGGTGAGTCTGGTTGTGGATATGTTTCCACAAAGTTGGAGGCATCCAGAGAACAGCCTGACTAAATAACGTAATTACCCTCACCAAACGACGATTGCGGATGACGCTACCGTGCATCATGTCATGGCCAACAAACAACAAAGTGATGACACAGTTTCCCATGACAACAGCAAAGGGTAAATACAGCCAGAGCAAAGCTTTTGGCCAATGGTCCAACTGGGCCGCAATCCCCCACCCCACCAGCAAAATTGCTGCGTTAACAAGTAAAACAATTAGCTTGCTAGAATCGGGCTCAAAGGCCTTTTTAGGCAGCAAGGGCCGCAGTTTTTTCGCATAAACAGCCTGATGAATTAAGTAGTCAGAAGTAGGAGTATTCATGGGAAAGTCCTATTGTTTTTTATTAAATTTCGGATTTTTAGTGGCAATTGATTTCTGTAATATCAGGGTGTGATCTCATCACCTGTCTAGACCGCAGAAATATAGGCGTTATGGTTCTAGCGGCATGAGCCAATCTGTGGGCTATGCAAAAAAACACTCCCTAGCAGATGGCCTCACCCTGGAGACAACAGCACCGTCCTCACCCTAAATTTTCAGGAGTCCTACGATTGGTAAAAATTGGGCTTAGCCGTTAACTGATACAGCTGAGGATAGGTTCCAGAGGCATAAACACCCTGACACAAGAGTAGATAAAATTCCCAGTGCCGCTTCCACTCTGCTGTTGTCTTAAAAGGCGTAGTATCAATAATCTCGGCAATAAATGACTGGATCTGAGACCAGTTTTTTTGAAAATAGTGATGCCATGCGGTCAAGGTTGATGGATAACTTTCTGCAAGATTATTTTCCTTGAATTTAATAAACTGACGATTGCTTTCAATCGCTCGGCCTAATTCTGACGGAGATCCCAGAGATAGGTGTTGAAAGATATAGCGATTAACATAGGGGTCACAAACTAACACAGGATGCTCCGTTCCAATGGTTTGAATGCCTAAAAGTCCATCTTGACTCATAACCTCGCGAACGTTTTTAAGGATGCTCGGCCAGTTTCGAGTCCCCCCATGCTCAATTGTCTCTAGGAAAATACACTTTGTAATCTGTTTAACCCTAGACTGTTCTAAAATCTCCTGGTAGGGGTTGTGATAGCTATGGTTATAAAAGAAATAGTTTTCTAACCCAGCACATTGAGAACGACAGTAATCTACCTGTACATCTGAAATGGTGACGCCGATATAGGTAAGGTTAAAGCGGCTTTTTAGATATTGGGGTAATGTCCCCCACCCACAGCCACAATCAAGAATAATATCCCCATCCTGGATCTGCAGCTCCTTGGACCAGTAGTCTAGATTTTGCATCTGTGCAACGGTCAGGTTTTCTGGAACTCTTTCAAGTCCAGTCCAATCACCCGTCGTATACTTCATCGATTCTTCCAAAAACCCCTCATACAGCTGGGTGGGTAAATCATAATGGGTTTTAGCAACATCGTGCTGCTTGATCAAGGAGAGGTTAAAAAACTTGTACAAAAGCTGTTCAAGCACCAACGGCAAAGAATTTGGCATCTCAAACAAAATTGAGTTGGTTTTAGTCTCATGATTGAGATCAAAAAGTCGTTTAGACAATAAATCAATCCGATTGCACCGCCAGAGACCTTTGATGTAGGTATTCCCAAGCCCCAATGTATTATAAGTCCAAAGCTGTTTTAGAACAGTGTTCTTTTGACCCTCTTTGCTAATG
>CALBPH010000753.1 GCA_937899365.1 uncultured Leptolyngbya sp. | reverse complement strand
TGCAATCTAGGTAAGACCTATGGTTTGAGTTTTGATATTGTTGCCTAGATGGCTCTTCTATAGGGAAAGAGATGCGACTAAAATTCGCAGAGATCGTCTAAATCTTTAGGCGCACGATAGCTATCTAGACCTTGTTCAAAATGTTTAGTATCGCGGTGTAGCCAAGCGAATTGCCAGACGGTATCAAATAAAAGTCTCCGTATCCTTCTTTTGAGAAAGCTACGGAGACTTTTATAACACTCACTATTGAAACCGTGAAGAGCTGCGTTAGATATTGAAAGATTAGAAACGCTTAATCCCCAAACGCCCTAGACCAATCATCCCTAGCCCGACTGCGATCAGGTTTCCCATGCTGGCTACACCGGCTTTGGTGATGCCCTGACGAGCAGCTGCCTTGAGCGCTGACACCTGGTTAGATAGCTGCTGAGAGGCCTGCTGTAGCTGTTCAGGTGTGACGGGTGCAGGTAAATTTAATTCATCACCTCGACCGTCTTTAATTTGAGATTGGACCTGTTGTTCTCGGTTACTGATATTTTGCAGGGTCTCTTTTTGTAAAATTAGGCTATCACGAATGACTAAGACACAGGAGAGCATAAAGGCTACACCTAAAACCAGACAAATAAATCCTAGTGGTCTTTTTAACCGGTTTTGATCAAAGAAGGCATACATTAGCAGGGCAACTGAAAACAGCAAAACGATGCTGCGATCGCCTATTTGTTGAAGTAAATTGACACGCCACTCTAGGGCAAATGGGTTGGGCGGTGTAGTTAACACCAACGTATCAACCAGAAAACCCAGTAGGCAAGTGAGGCCAACAATCAAGCAAATATTTTTGCCTGCGGAAGGTTGTATACCCTGATCTTTAGACGATCGACCAACTTTAGCAGGGAACGGTCTAGGAAGGCTTGTCATAACAAAGGAGAGATAGATGGCAATTATGCAGGAACGTCGTTTAACTGGCCGTTTAACTGTTTAACATGTCAACAAATCATACATTTTGTTATTTGAATAATCCGGCTGAGGCTGTAGAAAGATATCGTCGATATTCCGACAGGACGTCTACTAGTAAGCGCCTTGTTTACCTAGCACAACAACGATGGTCTTAATCAGTAGAAGAAGGTCATAGCCTATTGACCACTTTCGCTGGTAGTTCAGATCCATCCGTACAATTTCATCAAAATTTTCTACATTAGAACGTCCGTATACCTGCCACTCTCCAGTGATACCGGGTTTTACATTTAGACGTTGAAAATGCTGGTTAGAGTAGTGAGCTACTTCATCAGATGTGGGTGGGCGAGTGCCAACCAGGCTCATTTCTCCTTTTAATACGTTTAAAAATTGGGGAAGTTCATCTAAGCTCGTTTTTCTTAGAAACTGTCCTACGCGGGTAATTCTAGGATCGTTTCGGTTTTTGAAGATGTGTCCATCCGCTTCATTTTTTACCAGGTGCTTTAGCTTTTCAGCATTGGTCACCATGGAACGAAACTTTAGAATGCTGAACTGTCTTCCCTGTAATCCACAACGCTTTTGGATATAAAAGATCGGGCCAGGGGAATCTAGCCTAATGGCCAGTACGATGGGAAAAAATAAAATAGTGGTAATCGATAGCCCCAACAAGGCACCCAGTATGTCCATACATCGCTTACGCATACTGTGCGCAGAACGGTGTATTTCAGGTGAAATCGCCTGTGGGGTAGGATAGTATGTCGAGAGTCGCATAACGCAAAAGTTATTTGAGAGCAAGGTAGAGAGGTAGCTGTACCCTTGCAAAATTCAACTGACTTCTGTCTCAATCAAACGTTTTAAGCAATAACAGGAGCCTGTAATACAGCTAAGAAGCGAATAACTTGTTGCGTGCTATATCTCGTATTCACTTCATTACTGCTCGTTAAAGCTTCATAATCTGGAAAGAAACAGTCGGTTTTACATAAGCTTTATCAACTTTATTAGCCGCTCACATTCGGTATAACGTTTTTATACTGAGCGTCCAGGGGACGTCTTAGGGGCAACAGTTTTTCTAGCTTTCTTTCCGGAGAACCCTTCAGGTAAAACGTTAGAACCTATGCTCAGGACAGAAATAACAGGGTAAGCATTTGATTTTTGCCTGACTGATTAGGAGGATGAACCGGGCGTTATGCCATATGGCAGAATCTTTCGGGGATACCACTGTTCGCTTTGTAGACTACTGGGAAGCGTTGCATTGATTATTTCCGGTAAATACCCGGACACTTTCTAGAATCTCTGTAGACGTGTATAAGCCAAGTCACGTTGTTTCTGTCTTCGTTGGTATGACTTTCTCTTCTGATACTGATAATTCTCTTAAATCTTGGCAGTGGCTATTGGCCAACTGCATGGATAATCAGCCGCTCTACCAGCGTCAAGACGATGATTTAGACTCTGAACGTACCCCCTCTGATGAGGATTACTGGGCGGATGGCCTGTCGGTGCCGTCCCCACAGTCCGCCGTATGGCAGTACCACACCGCGTGGGCCATTGGTGCAACGGGGGGGTGCTCAGCTGGCGCTCTGATGCAGCATACCGAGACCGGGCTTTGGCAGCCCGCCGAGACGACGGCTCCGGACACTGTTAATACGACTAGAGCAAAACGGGCAGCGGCTGAGGTTGAGGTGGCCACACCTCCGGTTGTGATGAGCCCACAGACACAGGCGACTGGCGTATTTAGCTCGGCGACTGAGGGGCGTGACAGCACCTGTAAGGATAGTACTTGTAAAGGTCTGGAATTTATTGACCAGCAGCTACCTGGGATCCAGGAGCAGGTACGGCAGCTGAGGTCAGAAATGCAGATGTTTCAGGCTAAGCATACGACCCAAAATTTGCAGACCCATCGTACGATTTTGGCTTACCGCAGCAGCAGTTTGGCCAGTCGACAGGCTGAGTTGACGGTGCGATCGCAACAGCTCAGTCAGCAACTTGCCAACACCACCTCCATCTTGGCCCTACAGCCCGAAGAGGTTGACCAGGTCAGCAACTTGCTGCTGACAGATGCCAGCTATCAAAATCAGCTGCAAGAGCTGCATGCTCTAGAAAATGCAATTGCCGCTGAATTTAGCAATCCTGACATGGACAACACCCAGATTGGGGAGCTGTACGCGGCCTACTATCAAATTGAAAGCCAGCTTCGACAAACGGCTCAAGCCGTACTTGCAGACTATATGTATGTCGCTAGTCTCGAGTCTCCCGATCCGCTATGGCAAGAAGCCAGCTACCATGAGCCCCTACAGGAGCTGATGGACTTGGCCCATCAGCGTCAGATGCTAACCATAGAGCAAAGTACGCTAGACCAAATTGCCATCACACTGACTGAACGACGGACAGAGCTAGCTAGTCTCTTAAGACAGTATGCTGTGATGCAACGCGAGTTAGATGGACACAACCAAGTGTTACAACAGTACGTTGCCAAGCGTCAGGCATTGAATAG
>CALBPH010000752.1 GCA_937899365.1 uncultured Leptolyngbya sp. | reverse complement strand
GGTAGCCGTTCACCCACGACTCGGATGATGGCGATGCGAAGCTTGATCAAATCGCCAGCCAACACTTGCAAAACCTTGGCAGCAGCACTGTCGGGGTGACTGGTGACCGCTAAGAGCAGATGCTCTGGACCAATATAGTTCTGGCCTAGCTGTTGAGCTTCCTCAACTGACTGCTCTAGCAGCTGCTTAGCACCGGGAGTAAAGGGAATTTCAGTCGCTGGGCGTTGACCATCGGCTTTAAGAATAGTCTCACCCGCCGCTTGAACCGCTTGCTGCGTTATGCCAGCCTCCTTGAGCACAGGAGCTGTAAGACGGTCCTCCTGGTTGATTATTCCTACCAAGATTAGCTCAGTACCAACATAATGTTGGCTGAACTGGCTGGCTTGTTGTTGGGCGGTCATAATGGCCGCAACTGCCTGGTCGTTGAAAAGCTCAAACATAGTACAGAGTGCTCAGTGGGCTAGGAAATGATGGGAATGTGTCAGATGTGGGGGTTACCTACAAAGGGTATGGATGTGAAGTGCGAACTTTTGTCGCATTCCCTTTGAGAGATCGAATGGATAAGACTAACGAATTAAGCTAGTGGGCGAATCTAATAAGAAGGGTGTCGAAATTTAGATTTCCTCTAAGGCGTTGTCGCAGCTGCTCAATTCATTAATTTATGTAAACATCAATATTGGAAATCCTAATTTACCCAAGCCTGACTTAGGGAGGGGGGAAACCCGTACACACATGTATTTCTACCTATCTATCCATGGGTTCGGCAAACCATAGGATGAAATTACGGCATTCCACCCTAGGTTCAATTCTGAGAATTATTTACATTAGTTTACATAAAACTTAGGCTACACAGGCGCTAGCTCAGACCTCATACATGACGTTGCGAGCATTTAAGTCAGAGCTTTAGCTAGGTTTTAGGGTCAAATTCTTTGAGTACTTTACAAAACGGCATGTGAAACATGAGTAATGCCCAAACTGATACAGATTTAGTCCGTACATATTTAAAAGAGATTGGCCGTGTCCCCATGCTCACCCAAGAGCAGGAAGTAACCTATGGGAAATCAGTCCAGGCTCTAATGAAGCTGGAAGCACTCAAAGCCGACCTTGTAGAAGCTTCACCGTGTGAGCCAACTTTAGATGAGTGGGCACAGGCGGCAGGTATAACGACTGAAGCCCTTGGGTTAGCGTTATAGGAAGGGCAAAGGGCTAAGAACCTGATTGTCAAAGCTAATCTGCGGCTGGTTGTATCCGTTGCTAAAAAGTATCTCAAGCGTAATGTTGAGATATTGGATCTGATCCAAGAAGGAACGATTGGACTCCAACGGGGGGTAGAAAAATTTGATCCGGCTAAAGGGTATCGCTTCTCTACCTATGCCTATTGGTGGATTCGACAGGCCATGACCCGTGCGATCGCAGAAAAAAGCCGCACTGTGCGCCTGCCCATTCACATCCATGAAAAACTCAACAAAATCAAGAAAACCCAGCGCCAGCTAGCCCAGCAGCTAGGGCGGTCTGCCACCCATCAAGAAATAGCCCAAGAGCTAAATTTATCTCCTGAAAAAGTGCGCGATTGTCTTGGCTACATACGACAGCCACTCTCGTTAGACCTGCGCATGGGAGATAACCAAGACGTGGAGTTGGGCAGCCTCTTAGAAGATGAAGGCCCCCTACCAGAAGACTATACTGCCCAGAGCCTGCTGTCCTCAGATGTCGCCGATATGATTGGGGCCCTGACTCAACAACAGCAAACCGTTATCTCTTTGCATTTTGGGCTTAAAGATGGCAAGAAAATGACCTTTGCCCAAATTGGAGAGCGACTCAACGTCAGCCGTGAGCGGGCTCGTCAAATAGAGCGAGAGGCGTTCAAGTTTCTTCGGCGCGAATATGACGCCATTCGCGATCATCTGGTCACTGTCTAAAGCCATATATCTGGCCTTTAGTCAGGCTCTACAGGAGCGCATTTAGCTGCTGCACCCGTGTATCTTGTCGCTGCCGTATGATCTGTCGGTAAGTATTAACCAATGATTTAGCCAACTGTCCTTCCACCACCTCCGCCTCATCACGAGACCCATAGGCCGAAGCCAATAGGGGTTGAACAGATGGCTGCAAAAACGTAGTGGTCAATTCAGTAAACAGTGCTTCATCCCACACCAGGTCTGCCTCATAGGCTTCAGGCGTAACCGTCAAATGGGCTTTAGCCACACAACGAATCACACTACGTAACGGATAAAAAAGACATTGGGAAGCCATGGCTAACTCTTGAAAAAATCCAAGGACGGTTGATTGTTGTGCAGTATACGTCCCTATTTTTTTCTCTTACAAACATCTTTCTCAAGGTTCCCCAGCTAGCCATGCAGCACACTCAGCCATAGGGCGTGGAACAGATGGTGACCTAACTTGTTTTAGAAGGATTGGCCCCCATCGCAAACTGCTGACTGTGAAATTAAAAAAAGCTGGTGAACTGAGTTCACCAGCTTAAACGCCATGGATTATTGACCACTGTTAAAAACAGTGGTGAGTCAAGACTTAAACAGGGTAGACCTGCAGAAGTTTGCCAGCCAGATAGCCATAGCCGATGATGGGCTGACTGCATTCATGCTTAACAGGACCCACCTGGGCAACCGCAGCAACACCGTATAGACCAGGAGTTAGCTGGGCAAGCTGAGCAGTTCCTGTCCACTCCAACACATACTCATAGGTATCTTTGACAGTCGTCATCACGACTTCCACATCTTCTTCAGAAGCGGCACCGCCAATACCTTCAAACGCAAAGCGAACGTGTATTTCAGTGCCTAGACACATCAGTAGGGATGTCAGAGGGCTCTTATTAAACTCAACTTTTAAGCTAACGGTAAACTCTTCATTGTTAGCGACAATGTAGGGCGAATTAGCAGGAGCAACGATAAAATCATCCTTGGACTCATCACCGGCGCTGGTGATAGTCAAAGCACTCATGGAGAAAAAAGCAGGACCTAGAATATTCTTAGAATAGGTCTCAGTGTCAGAAAATTGCTTAGTAGGTTGAGCAATCATTGTTTTAACCTCATATGTTTTTTAGCCGAATTACTAACACAATGGTGAGTTTTTATAAGACTCAAAATTGATTTTGTTATCCAGCACATTTATATCTTGCAACCTCGGTTAATCAGCGCCATCACCCCCCGGGGTACTCTTAAAAAACGCCTATTATTGTTGGAAGTTCTAAACTTCGATAGATAGCGTTGGTCTCGTTGGCTAGGACAATTCATCGTTCCTGAAAGCGTTAAGGTAGTTAAGTTCAAGAACCAATGAGACAACGCACCAATGCGCTAATGGACGCTAGTTATAAGCCTTTTTTGGCTGGTTTCTAGCTAGTTTTGTTTCTAGCTAATAAAAAGGCGTTGCCGATCTTCGGGATGATTTTATCTGCAAGATATTGCCCTATGGACTATCTAACCGATGGGTTCATCCTCTAAATCAGCAACGGCAATAAAAAACACCCTGGCCATATGACCAAGGCGTTTTCAATTATCAAAATAGGGGATAAAACGCTAAAAAGCGACGTCTGAGCTAGCCAAGCCTAAGCTGTTGCTGGATAGACGCTCACTTTCTTACGGTTCTTACCTTTACGCTCAAATGTGACAACACCATCTGCCAAGGCAAATAGAGTGTCGTCACCACCGCGACCTACGTTCTCTCCGGCATGATACTTGGTGCCACGCTGGCGAATGATGATGTTGCCTGTAGTTACAACTTGACCACCGTACTTCTTAACACCTAAGCGTTTTGAATTAGAGTCGCGACCGTTCCGCGTACTACCTGTACCTTTCTTATGAGCCATTACTTAAATCTCCGTGCTTGCTTCAGTATAAACGGCTGAACCTAAACGTCCCTATTCTTCTTCGCTAGCGGCTGGAGCGTCATCCGCAGTGATTGTCTTGCCACCAACGCTGATTGAATCAATCATTAAGCGGGTTAGCTCCTGGCGATGGCCACGCTTCTTACGGGTCTTTTTCTTAGGCTTCATCTTATAGACGATGACCTTTTTACCGCGTAGGTGACGGACCACGGTACCGGTCACACTGGCACCATCGACAAGGGGTTGCCCAATACTAGTGTCGTCTCCGTCATTGACCAATAGAACCTTATCGATTGTAACGCTGGCGTCTTCATCCACTGCCAGACGATTAATGTCATAAAAGCGACCGGGCTCTACTTTAAGCTGAGTGCCACTCGCTTCAATAATTGCGTATGCCATTGATTCTCCCTTGCCGTACAGGTAGCAATAGTTGCTTCAGACCTGATCCGAGCAGATTTTTTGCACAGAGTGTAATCATCGTTAATTTGGGTGGATGCTGTCAAGGGGTAATTTAGTGAATGGTGGACCAAAGCCGTGGACAGGCTGCCAAGCGGTTTTGCCATTCCCTAACGTCTTTACAGTTTTTGATATATAAGACCTTCACCGATTTCATCCTGATTTTTCATGGCATGGGCGTTTTATTTATTTGAATCGTGTTCTCCATGCAAGAGGGAAATTCGGGCCTATGTCAGATTTATTGATGTTGATGGCGCAGCTAACGGCTCCAGAACCACTCAATGGTCCAAATCCGGACCTTGACATTGCACCGATGGCAAAAGCTGCCGTAGATGCGGCCAGTCAGATTGAGCAGTCAGTACCAGCACCAGCGGTGCAGGGGACGATGGACCTGACACCCGAGTTTTCTAGGGAAGTCGCGGCTCGACGACAGAAACTCTTACACCTACAGCAAACGGCCCGTCGCCCCGAACCAACGGCCTATGCAACAACGCCCCGCGCCCTGGAAGTGGCCCGTCGCCAACCGGTGGCCGTGTCTGGACCAAAACCCGTCAGCGGTCCCCAGCTATTTGAGCAGCGTTGGGCCGCTCTGCAGTCTGGCTCACTATATACTCGGGTGTCGCCGGATAGTTTTCATGGTCAGTGGGCCAAGGCAACCTATCAGCCCACCTATGGGGAATGGCAGGGATTATTGAAGCGGGAAGCAAATGCGATCGCAGCTGGCCAAGGCACCAATCGCCTGACCGTCGTTGTGGGCGATTCCCTCAGCATGTGGCTGCCACCAGAAATGCTGCCCCGCGATCGCTTCTGGCTTAATCAAGGTATATCCGGTGATACCACCGGCGGTATTTTGCAACGGCAGTCTGCCTTAGCCAACACAAACCCCGACACCATCCACCTCATGGCCGGTGTCAACGACCTAAAAAATGGAGCCAGCGACCGAGAAATCTTGACCAATCTCCATCAGATTATGGCCAGATTGAGACAGCAGCATCCCACGGCCCGCGTCGTTGTCCATTCCATTTTGCCAACCCGGTGGGAAAACATTCCCAGCCAGCGAGTGCGGGCACTCAACACCCAAATCGCCCAACTCACCGACTACCACCGCCTAGATTATTTAGATTTACACCCCAGCTTTAGCAACGACACCGGCAACCTGCGCCAAGAACTCACCACCGATGGGTTACACCTTAACCGCCTAGGCTATCAGGTCTGGCAGCTGGCCATCCTAGAAGTGTAGTCATCAGACAAGGGGCGCTTTCCAAGGAGCCAACCTGCCCCGTAGAATATAGGGCCAAGGCCAATTCACTAGCAAGTGCCCACATGAAATCCTATCTGGCTGCAGCATTGCAGATGACCAGCGTGCCTGACTTGGGGAAAAATCTCACCCAGGCAGAAGAGTTGATCGATCTAGCAGTTCGTCGCGGAGCCGAGTATATTACCCTGCCCGAAAACTTTTCTTTTCTAGGGGACGAGTCCGGAAAGGTAGCTCAATCCGCTGATATTTGTGCTGCCAGTGAACAATTTCTCAAGACCATGGCCCAACGCTACCAGGTCACCCTCTTGGGCGGTGGTTACCCGGTGCCAACCAAGGATGGTCGGGTCTACAACACAGCATTATTAGTCGATCCCAATGGCAACGTGCTGCTGCGCTACGAAAAGGTCCATCTATTTGATGTCAACCTGCCCGATGGCAACACCTACCAAGAGTCTGCCACCGTCACCTCGGGCGAAGAACTCCCGTCAGTTTGCAAGACCAATGACCTAGGTATCCTGGGCATTTCCGTTTGCTACGATGTACGATTCCCAGAGCTATACCGCCATCTATCCCAGCAAGGTGCAGAGGTGATCACCGTCCCAGCCGCCTTTACGGCCTACACCGGCAAAGACCACTGGCAGGTGCTGCTGCACGCACGCGCCATTGAAAATACCTGCTATATGCTTGCCCCCGCCCACACCGG
>CALBPH010000751.1 GCA_937899365.1 uncultured Leptolyngbya sp. | reverse complement strand
GCAAATGTCAGAAAAAAATTCTGGGACGTTGGTAGGGGCGTTCCATGGAACGCCCCTACCAACGTCCCTACGTGACAAAATTCTTCCGTAGGTAACTGCTTAAACCATCCACCAGGGTTACCATGATCAGGACCACAATGAGTAATGCTGACACCTGTTGATACTGCAAAATCCGCAGGGCGCTGATAATTTCTAGCCCGATTCCGCCTGCGCCTACGGCTCCTAACACCATAGATGCTCGAAAGTTATATTCCCACCGATAAAAGGTGACATCGGCCATCTGGGGGAAGACCTGGGGAAAAATGCTGTGGACGATTACCTGGGGACCCGTTGCCCCAACCGAACGGGCTGCCTCCACCGGGGCCTGATTGCTCAGTTCAATAGCTTCAGCAAAAAACTTGCCGACCATGCCAACAGAATGCAGCCCCAGCGCCAACGTGCCTGGTAATTTGCCAAACCCCACCGCCGCCACCAAAATCATTCCTAAAATCAGCTCAGGAATAGCGCGGGTAAGATTCAAAACTGTGCGAGAACCATGGAATGCAACGAGGTTGGGTGTCGTATTTCTAGCTGCCAACAGACAGAGGGGTAGCGAGAGCACAATGGCGATGGCTGTTCCGGCAATGCTCATGGCCAGCGTATCTAAAATGGGCTCAATCCATTGGGGAAAGCGACTAAAGTCAGGCGGCAGCATTTCGCCAAGTAGATTAACCATGGCTGGAACACCATCCACCATGCGCTCTATGTTGAGCAGTTCGACAACAATAAAGCTGATGAGAATCAGGCCTAGCAGCCATAATGACCGCACGGTCTGGTGAACCCACCCACGCCGATATTGTCGCAGGATACCCTCAAATGGGGCGTCTTCTGTGGGGTTGCTGGTCATAGTGGCTGCTGTTGACCTGTAGATTTAATGGGTATTGAACATTTAGCAATTAGATACGGGTCAGAAGACAAGCTCTATTGCACAAACTCTCCTAGATCTAACCCTAGGATATCGCCAGCTTTGCGAATGCCGTCGTAGTCTTTATCTGCCATGGCAGCAAATCCATCTGCTTTAAAAGGACCTAGCACAGCGTCATCGTCCAGCTCTAGAAATGCTGTGCGAATCTCGTCCTTTAATGCTGGATCTAAGTCAGAGCGCATGGTCCAGGGATACTGGGGGATGGGCTCTGATTCGGCAATGATGGCCACCTTGGCCGGGTCAATACTTCCTTTTTCCACCAAGGTTTCAAAAATGGGGCGGCTCAATCCACCGGCCTGGGCATTACCATTTTGGACCGCCAGGGCAACTGCGTCGTGGGCACCGAGAAAGACGGCTTCATAGTTTTCCCTTGACATTAAACCTTTATTTGCCAGGGTTAGTTCAGGAAAGAGACGACTGGACGTGGATGCGGGATCTCCAAAGGCGACTGTCTGACCCTCAATATCAGCGACCTCATCCACACCAGCATCCACATTGCCAATGATGATCGAAGTATAGGTGGTGGAACCATTCTTGAGCCGAGCTGCAAAAGGTTCTAAATCACTCTTTGTTTTTGCTAAAACATAGGAGAGGGGGCCAAAATAGGCTAGGTCCAGACGACCGTTGCTGGCCGCCTCAATCATGGATGAATAGTCTGTGGTGACGACAAGCTCTATCTCTTTGTCTAAGCTTGTTTCTAAGTGCTTCACTAAGCCCTCATTGTCTTGAATGACAGTGGCGGCATCTTCATCGGGTAGCAGGGCAACGACCAACTTAGATGGGCTGGCCTTGGCGGCGACATCACCTGATGAGTTTGAATTTGCTGTTTCTGAACCGCTGCAGCCAATCAGGGCCACGATGCCCATCAAACAAACACCTGTAAGACCTTGCTTTAATCTGAGGCTGACCATGGTGGTTACTCCTTAGTAGACGACGCTGTACAACTTTGTGCGTGGGTGTTTATGGTACAGCTGCCATCGTCTGATCGGTATAGATTTGATCCAAATTATGGTGGTCTAATACCGAGGGGGGGCCGTCGAAAATAATGCGGCCATGGGCTAAGCCAATGATGCGATCGCAATATTCCTTGGCAAAGTCCACCTGATGAAGACTCAGTAATGCGGCAATTCCATCGGTTTTACAAATGTTACGCAGCAAAGAAAGCACCCGATGGGCACTGGCGGGATCTAAGCTGGCAACCGGCTCATCTGCCAACAGTAACTGTGGCTGTTGTGCCAAAGCCCGAGCAATCCCAACTCGTTGCTTCTGACCGCCGCTGAGGGCTTTGACCGGCGTCAGGGCCTTATCAAGCAAACCAACTCGCCCTAAACAATCTAGGGCCAGTCTTTGATCGGTCTGGGGGAGAGGAAACAGACTGCGCCAAAATGAATGATAGGCCAATCGACCCATCAGCACATTTTGTAGGGCAGACTGGCGTTCAATCAGCTGATGCTGTTGAAAAATCATTCCGGTACGCTGACGATGTAACCGCAGCACCTGGGGGTCGGATAAATTCCCTATCCCTTCAGCCATAACACTCCCTTTTGTGGGCAGAGTCAGGTAGTTGATTGTCCGTAGTAGAGTAGATTTCCCCGCGCCTGAGGCACCCAGCACCACTGCAAACACTCCACGATTTAGCTGTCGCGATACGGACGTTAGCGCCACAACGCCATTTGCGTAGGTGACACCAACCTTATCCAGACTAACTATTGCAGATCCTTGCACCGTCTTTGCATACCTCTCCAGTCTGACCCACTGCCGGGTATTTCCTTACCCTAATGGGGCTAAGCCAATAGACTATAGCGTACAAAAACGGCCCTATTTAGATGGGTCAGGTTAGGTAGGCCAATGGGCATTCCTGAAAGCCTGGGCTGATAAGCTAATCTGACAAGCCATCGACGAATGCCGCCAGTAGCTCTCTAATATCAAGTCAGATTAAACACCCATAAATCAGCAGCGTCTCTATCATCCTATCCAGGCCACCAATGGTAGCAGGTGAGTCCCTGACTGCGATCTTTTTGTTG
>CALBPH010000750.1 GCA_937899365.1 uncultured Leptolyngbya sp. | reverse complement strand
AAAACCTCTACCCACTCCACATTAGTCAATGTTGAAACAAACTGTGCCAGTCCTTCCACATTGTTTTCGGGAGCGGTGAGTCCGGGGACCAAAACAAACCGAATCCAGGCGGGTTTTTGAATCTCTTTAAGATAGTTGGCCAGCCTCAGGGTGGGTTCTTGAGACACATGGGTTACCCGCTGATAAAGATCTCGATCAAAGGATTTAATGTCGAGTAAAACCAGATCGGTATGGGGCAACACCTGTTGGGCGGCCCCCAGGTCAGAGAAGCCTGAGGTATCTAAGGCCGTGTGTAGACCTGCGGCCTGGCAACACCGTAACAACTCCGCCACAAACTCGGGCTGCATCAGGGGCTCGCCCCCGGTAACGGTCACCCCGCCATGGGAGGCCTCCAGATAGGCCCGGTAGCGCAGAATATCAGCCATTATTTCCGCCGCCGTCACCTCGCGCCCTCCCTCCACTGTGCGACAGTCAGGGTTGTGACAATATAAACACCGCAGCGGGCACCCCTGGGTAAAGACTACATATCGAATACCGGGCCCATCGACGGTACCGCAGGTCTCAACAGAGTGGATTCGGCCTGTGGTGGTTAGGGGCGAGGTTAAAGCAGGTGTCAGCATAAGAGAGACCTAACTAGAGAATCCAGTCAGTGACATCCAGGCAAGGGCAGGTGTCGTGCCTGTCCTTGCCTGGAACCATTAGAACCGACTGTGGAAGGTGCGATTAACCACATCCATCTGTTGTTCACGGGTGAGCTTAATAAAGTTCACCGCATAGCCCGAAACCCGAATGGTCAGCTGGGGATACTTTTCAGGATGATCTATGGCATCGAGCAAGGTTTCTCGGTTGAGCACATTTACATTGATGTGCTGTCCTGTGTTGTGGACGTAGCCATCCAACAGTCCCACCTGATTATTGACTTGAGCGTCGTCGGATTTACCCAGGGCATCCGGCACGATGGAAAAGGTGTAGGAAATGCCATCCTGGGCGTGCTGGTAAGGCAGCTGGGCGACGGATTCACAGGCTGCGATCGCACCCTTAGTATCGCGACCGTGCATGGGGTTAGCACCGGGGGCAAAGGGAGCCCCGGCCTTGCGACCATCGGGGGTACTGCCGGTCTTTTTGCCATAGACCACGTTGGACGTAATGGTGAGAATCGACTGGGTGGGCACCGCATTCCGGTAGGTTTTGTGCTGCCGAATGTGATTCATAAAGCGTTTCACCAGATCCGAGGCAATCTCATCTACCCGCTGATCGTTGTTGCCAAATGCGGGATAGTCGCCATAGACCTTATAGTCCACCGCCAGCCCACTGTCATTACGAATCACCTTTACCTGGCCATACTTGATGGCCGAGAGAGAATCAGCCACCACTGACAGACCGGCAATCCCACAGGCCATGGTGCGATAGACATCACGGTCGTGGAGAGCCATCTCTAGACGCTCATAGCAGTATTTGTCATGCATGTAGTGAATCACGTTGAGGGTGTTCACATAGAGCTTGGCCAGCCAGGACATCAGGATATCAAACTTGACCATCACCTCATCGTAGTTCAGCCAGTCTCCTGTAACCGGCGCATAGGCGGGAGCCACCTGTTCCCCTGACTTCTCATCTTTACCCCCATTGATGGCATAGAGTAGCGCCTTAGCCAGGTTTACCCGTGCCCCAAAGAACTGCATTTGTTTGCCAATGGGCATGGCCGACACACAGCAGGCGATACCATAATCATCGCCATACTCAGAACGCATCAGGTCATCGTTTTCATATTGAATCGAGCTGGTATCCTTAGAGACTTTGGCACAGAACTGTTTAAACGCCCTGGGGAGTTGCTCGGACCACAGCACGGTTAGATTGGGCTCTGGGGCTGGCCCTAAGTTATAGAGGGTCTGCAAACACCGGAAGCTGGTTTTGGTCACCAGTGGACGACCATCTAACCCTATTCCGCCAATGGATTCGGTCACCCATACCGGATCGCCAGAAAACAGCTGATTGTAAGCCGGAGCCCGCAGAAATCGCACCATCCGCAGCTTCATGACAAACTGATCGATCAGTTCCTGGGCATCTAATTCGCTCAGGGTGCCGTTGGCCAGATCCCGCTGAATATAGATGTCTAAGAATGTTGACACCCGCCCCAGGGACATGGCAGCCCCATTCTGTTCCTTAATGGCCCCAAGATAGCCAAAATAGGTCCACTGCACCGCTTCTTGGGCCGTAGCTGCCGGTTTCCCAATGTCACAGCCGTAGGCCTCAGCCATTTGTTTGAGTTCCTGGAGGGCCCGAATCTGCTCGGCAATCTCTTCACGCTGGCCAATGACCGCCTCGTCCAGGGTATCTAGCTCCAGGGATTGCAGCTGCTGTTGTTTATCCAGAATTAAGCGATCGCAACCATACAGCGCCACCCGGCGGTAGTCCCCAATAATGCGCCCCCGACCATAGGCATCGGGCAGTCCGGTGATAATGCCTGAATGGCGCGCCCGTTTCATTTCACTGGTGTAGGCATCAAACACACCGTCATTGTGAGTTTTTCGATACTTGGTAAATATCTCTAATGTTTGGGGGGCCAGCTGATAGCCATAGGCCTCTAAAGACTTCTTGACGACCCGAATCCCGCCCAGGGGCATAATCGCCCGCTTTAGGGGTTTATCGGTTTGTAGCCCAACAATTTGCTCCAGTCTATGATCTATATAGCCGGGGGCATGGGCCGTAATGCCGGTAGGCAGACGGTCGTCAGTATCCAAAATGCCGCGCTCCCGCTCTTGCTGCATAAGCTCAGTAACCTGATGCCATAGCTGCTGGGTGCGATCGCTAATGCCGGCCAAAAAATCGCCGTCGCCCTCATAGGGAGAATAGTTTTTCTGAATAAAATCTCGAACGTTAATCTCATTGATCCAAGAGCCAGCCAAGAACTGATGCCAAGCCTGAATCGGAGGAGTCTGAGCGGAGATGGAATTACTTGTTCTTGTGCCAACTACATTTGATACGTTCATAGTCATACTCTCCTGACAAAAGAATTACGCAATAGCAACCCCAATACCCCGTTGCCATTGCTGGTGAAATATCGATAAACAACATCCAGCCCACCTAAAGCGGCAAAACTGACGCCAAAAGCAGAATTTTGTAATCAGCCTGCTAAAATCCTGTCTTTTCTAAGGGGATACTGTTGCTGACTTAGGGGATGTGCCGCCCTGTTATAAATGCCAGACGCCAGCATCTTGTAGCTAAAGTCATCCCAAGTATCAGCAGCGCCAGATGAATTCTTGTAGAGTCTTTGAATTTCAAAAATCTCAACCCAAAATATACCTGTGCATGTTGCAAATCTCACCCAGCCGATATGCAAGAACATCCACGTCTGAACTGATTCTAAAAGCAGGCTTAAATCATAGAGTCTATGAATCTTGGGTATAGTCTCACATCAATGAGTGCCCCCAACGCCTGACAGAACCTAGAAACCTCCAACAGAACTTGACTAAGTAATCTTGCCTATGGGCTCAATATAGCAGAAATTTTTGAAGACAGAGATCTATCTGATACGGTTCTGTTACGTTTCTAAAACCACACTCACGTATCGAAATATTTGTGACCCATAGCTTAGGCTGCACCTCCAAAAGCTGGGATGGCCCATGATGAGTATTATGAGTGCCACAACAGTTATGCAACCTTAAGGTTGCATAACTCCTAAACTAAGCCTTAAATCGTCGTATGCATTGCCAAGCCAAAGAGATTTACGTATTGGCAATTACTTTTGCAAAAGGAATAGGAAATTAATGCTATCTATTCAAATCTTTCGAGATACACTTTAGAGGTAATCGGGTTGCACTTAGATAGACGACCTTAATCTCCGGCAGCTAAGATGAATCAGAGATTTTAGAGATTTTACGTTTTCCATAAGCTACTAAGGCGATCCAGCAACAGGTGCCATTTTTAGTCAATAGACGTTAACTAAAAACAACGAGTAAGTTTCACCCTTCACGTATCTGAAACTTAGATGTATTTGGGGCATTATTTATGACTGCGTTTAACGTTAGTAAATCTATAGACAACGCCTTGGATGACGTCACATCCCATGGGGCAACAACAAATTCTTCTAAGAATCTAGGTCACTGTCCCACCCACGATATTCTGCGCTACGATTATCAGCCTCTTTCCCCCTTCTTTGCACCGCAAACTGTAGCCGTTATCGGTGCAACTGAGCGCCCCGGTAGTGTCGGTCGCACCCTGCTGTGGAATCTCATTAGTAATTCATTTGGGGGGACTGTTTTTCCCGTTCACCCTACCCGGACTAATGTGCTCGGGATCAAAGCGTATCCTACGATTGGTGTTGTGCCTGCGACTATTGACCTAGCCATCATTGCCATTCCGGCCCAGGGAGTTCCAGATGTAATTGACCAGTGCGGAAAAGCGGGTGTAAAAGGGGTGATTATTCTCTCCGCTGGTTTTAGGGAGATTGGGCCAGCTGGGGTAGCGTTAGAAGAGGCTGTATTAGCCACGGCGCGACAGTATCAAATACGGGTGCTGGGCCCTAACTGTTTGGGGCTGATGTGCCCCACCAGTGGTTTAAATGCCACCTTTGCTGGGGCAATGGCCCGGCCCGGCAGTGTCGGGTTTATTAGTCAAAGCGGCGCGCTATGTACCTCAATTCTAGACTGGAGCCTACGTGAAAACGTAGGCTTCAGTGCTTTTATCTCCATAGGCTCCATGATGGATATTGATTGGGGAGATTTGATCTATTACCTGGGGGATGATCCGGCCACCCACAGCATTGTTATTTATATGGAAACCATTGGCAATGCCCGGTCATTTCTCTCGGCGGCTCGGGAAGTGGCTCTGAGTAAGCCTATCATTGTTATTAAGTCAGGACGCACTCAGCTGGCGGCCCAGGCCGCTGCTTCCCACACCGGGGCGATGGCAGGTAGCGATGAGGTGCTAGATGCTGCATTTCGTCGCTGCGGGGTGTTACGGGTAAACACCATTGATGAGTTGTTTAATTTAGCCGAAGTATTGGGGAAACAGCCTCGTCCTTGCGGCAAACGCCTGACAATTCTCACCAATGCCGGGGGGCCGGGGGTGTTGGCCACGGATGCCCTGATTCGCAGTGGCGGAGAGTTGGCCAACTTGAGCCCTGAGACCGTAACCCAGCTAGATAAATTATTACCGCCCCATTGGAGTCGCCAAAACCCCATCGATATTTTGGGCGATGCTACACCGGAGCGCTATGGAGCCGCGCTGGATGTGTTAGCCCAGGAAAAAAACAGCGATGGTCTTTTGGTGGTTTTAACGCCCCAGGCCATGACCCAACCCACCGAAACGGCGGCACAGCTACAAACCCGGGTGAATCAGTGGAAAAACAAACCCCTGTTGGCCAGCTGGATGGGCACAGAAGGGGTGGCCGCAGGGGAAGCTCAACTTAACAAAAGCAGTATCTTTACCCTGCCCTACCCCGATGCAGCGGCTCAGGTGTTTACCCTGATGGCTCGCTACAGTGATAATCTCCATGCCCTTTATGAGACGCCAAGTCTCACCGCCACCTCAGCCATTGAAGATGGTTCAATCACCGAGCTGCTGACCCGTGCTAGGGCAGAAAATCGGCTGCTGCTGAGTGAATGGGAGTCCAAACAGGTATTGACCGCCCATGGTATTC
>CALBPH010000749.1 GCA_937899365.1 uncultured Leptolyngbya sp. | reverse complement strand
TCGTTCGCGAGAGGCGGTGGGCCATGTGTTATGGGAAATGGTGGAGTGGTTAGATCGGCATGTGAAGGGTGACCAATAAAAAAAGAGAATTCTGTAGGGGCAATCCCTTGTGGTTGCCCTAATTTCTGGGGGGTAGGCACAAGGCACTACCCCTACAGGGTTGTCCTTTTCTTTTGTCGGCTCGGGTCTAGATGTGGATTATCCTTCTAGCAAAGACCCCATTAATAACTTTTGCAGCATCCAAACCAAGCTAACGGCTAGGGATGCGCTCCAGATGATGGCAGCTAGGGTGAGCTGGCCGTTGAGGACGCAAAGGCTGCCGCTGATCAGTAATGCGATCGCAACTCCGCCAGAATCCCGTACCAATATTTGTACCGCTTCAGTCAGTTTCAGTAGCCGGGTGGCCACATCATCGGTGGATACCGGGGAAATCGCTGACTCTATCAGGGTTTGAAAGCTGTCGTACTGTTTTGGATCGATATGGTAATAGGTGCCCAAATCAGTATCGCGTAGGGCCGGATTGGAGCGTAGACCAAATTGTTTGGCAGTTGCGATCGCAGCCCTAACCTGGCGCTTACTCGCCACACCACTAAACGTATCAAACAGCGACTCTCGATATACCCCCGCCGTTGCCATTTCTAAAATCCGCTGGCTGAGTTCCACCTCATGGATCTGGGCTGGGTTAGACACTTGAGTCACCGGCTTATTCCAATTACGACCTAAGTAACTATGTACTATCTAAATTATGGTTGATCGCTATCTCTGCGTCAATCATTAAAAACCCCTTGGGGGCTTTCCATGGAACGCCCCCACGGGGTTTTGGGTTCGCAAGATGGATGATGATGTTACATCATACCGGGCATGCCCATGCCGCCCATACCACCCATGCCGCCCATACCACCCATGCCGCCCATGCCGCCCATGGGATCGCCACCGCCGGCAGCTTCAGGCTCAGGCTTCTCAACCACAAGGGCTTCGGTGGTCAGCACCATACCTGCAATAGATGCCGCATCCTGCAGGGCAGAACGGACAACCTTCGCTGGGTCCACAATGCCGCTAGCCATCAGGTCTTCGTAGGCACTTGTGAGGGCGTTATAGCCTTCGTTAAAGGGCAGAGAGCGGACCTTCTCAACCACAACATAGCCTTCGTCACCCGCATTATCAGCAATCTGACGCAGGGGAGCTTCCACCGCCCGCATGACGATTTCCACACCGGTTTGCTCTTCAGCGGTCAGATCTGCTTTCAGAGCATCTAGCTTTTGAGCCAGGTGCAGTAGCGTGATACCACCACCGGGCACAATTCCTTCATCCACAGCAGCCTTAGTCGCACTGAGGGCATCTTCGATGCGCAATTTACGATCTTTCAGCTCAGTTTCAGTGGCTGCACCGACCTTAATGACGGCGACACCACCCGCCAGTTTTGCCAAGCGCTCAGAAAGCTTCTCCTTGTCATATTCAGAGTCTGTTGCATCCAGCTCTCTGCGAATTTGGCTGATGCGCTCGTCAATGTCGGGCTTATTACCACTTTCAGACACGATGGTGGTGGTGTCCTTAGTAATGGTGATTTTATCGGCGGTACCCAGCATGTCGATGGTGGCCATCTCTAGGCTGAGGCCAATTTCTTCAGAAATGACCTGACCACCGGTGAGGACAGCAATGTCCTGCAGCATGGCCTTACGACGCTCACCAAAACCAGGGGCCTTAACGGCAGCGACGTTTAGGACACCCCGAGCTTTGTTGACCACCAATGTGGCCAGTGCTTCACCATCAACATCTTCCGCAATGATGACGAGGGGCTTACCCGCACGGGCAATGTTTTCTAGCACGCCGACTAGATCCTGCATGGAGCTGATCTTTTTGTCGGTAATCAGGACCAGAGCACCCTCTAGGTCCGCGATCATCCGTTCCTGATCGGTCACAAAGTAGGGAGACAGATAGCCGCGGTCAATCTGCATCCCTTCGACCACGTCTAGCTCAGTGTGGAGGGACTTAGATTCCTCAACGGTAATTACGCCGTCTTTGGTGACCTTGTCCATGGCTTCGGAGATCATATTGCCAATGGCTTCATCGCTACCGGCGGATACGGTAGCTACCTGGGCAATTTCCTTACCTTCTACAGGCTTGGCAATGGCTGCGATTTCATCCACTAGCTTAGCGACGGCCTTTTCAATGCCGCGACGTAGGCTAACTGGGTTGGCTCCGGCAGCTACGTTTTTTAAGCCTTCACGGATAATCGCCTGGGCTAGTACGGTGGCCGTGGTGGTGCCATCACCCGCCAAATCTTTAGTCTTGGAGGCAACTTCTTGGATTAGCCTTGCCCCAGTATTTTCATAGGGATCGGACAGCTCAATTTCCTTTGCGATGGTGATCCCATCGTTCACAATTTGAGGTGCGCCGAATTTCTTTTCAAGAACAACGTTACGGCCCTTAGGGCCTAAGGTAATTTTGACCGCATCGGCCAGGGCATTAACCCCTTGTTCTAAAGCCTGGCGGGACTTTTCATCAAATAGTACCAGTTTCGCCATAGTCAGCTCGTTTCGCTCTGCAATGAAAGACCTTAGCACTCTCTGAGGAAGAGTGCTAACTAAGCGTATATCACGACATGGGGTTACTTAATTCCGGATAACCGATCCTTGCCATTGACCGGTCAGTTTCGTTGCTATCGAGGCGTTCCTAACGATGGCTAGACCAGCGCTCTCAATGGTTATTAGCCATAACTATGACCTGGTATCAATTTTTATTGAGTACACGTGCTTCTATATGAATGCGAGATTCAATCGAAATTGAGACGAGGGCTTCTGGTGATTCTTATCACACAATCTTTTCAGATATTACGGAGTGCTTTCGGGGAAGTATGACCGTAACGCGGTGCTGTTCCCTAGATTTTTACTAATCGTGTTGGTTAAAACCATAAACTTCTCTCCGGAATCCTACGAGTATCCGGAAACCCGAAAGGGCGATGCGTATCCTGCATCAGATATCTAAAAATGTCATGTTAGTCACACACAAAGCGAAATCTATCTCCTAGCATTTAGCTAGATTAAAACTAAGTTCAAATTATCTACTTTTTATACTTTTTTGGCTTTATTAGAGCTTTAGCAAACTTTCGTCAGGGTTATTGTTCTCTTTACCTAGACAACAGTTTGATTGCTTAACGTAGAGGAGATTTATAAATCACTTACCTCACTCTTCGGGTTCTTACTAAGCCCTTTATCGATCCAGTTAACGCTTCAAATATTTATTTTCCTGAAATACTACGTCTTTCTAGCTAAATCATGTCTTCTGCCACTGCATTTCTGAAGAATCATGTCTTCCATGGCGTCAAAATTCAGTTTAAGCCTCTAAAACCTATCAGACGTTGGATTGACTCCTTGACAATTGATGAGCCTAGGTTGGCTCGCCGCATTGCTCGCCTTGTGCCTTCCCAGTGTCCGTTCGAGCGGGATGTTGTACTATTTGGCCGCACCATCGCCCATATTCCGCCGATGTGTAAGCTCAACCCTCTCTATGATGAGGTGGTCGGGCTGCGTTTCCGAGCCCTGTGTTTCTTGGCCGATGAATGTGGTGAGGATATTTCCGCCTTTGTTTAGGTGGTGTATGTCCCCTATCTCTCTATATTTCGGATATTTTGTGGGGACGTTCCATGGAACGTCCCCACAAAATATCTAGGGTGTTTGGCCAACTTCTTTTAACAACGTCATGGGGCCGATTTGTTTCAGGTGGTCCATCTGGGTTTGATTCTTAACCAGTAACGAACCGGCGAATCCTAGGGAATTGACTGAGATGCCCAGATGGCCATCTTGACGTCTTGGTACCACCATTAACCAGCTGCGGGTGCCCAGTAGGTTGTACGGGTGGCGCTGGGGTTGGTGCCATTGGTCGCTAGGAGCACCGATACCCAGGTGGCTGAGCAATTGACGATAGCGCTGTAGCCACTGTTCTGCGGTATCGTCAGGGGATAGTTGGGCGATACGGTGGGTATAGGGAAGCATCGGTGATTGCCCGATTCCATCGATAAATTTGGTAGTCTGAATGGCGGCTTCAACGGGCAGCTTCATGGACTGCTGAGGGATAATTTGCAGATGTTTGTGGGGTTGGCTGGCTCCGGCGGCTTGACCCCCGTTGAAGAAAAATAGGCCGGTCACTTCTTCTAGACAGCGGCAGAGGGCTTGAAAATCCCCTAAAGTCAGCCAGTTAAGCTGGGATTCGAATTGCCGGGTGACGATTAGAAAATGATGATCGACGACGTTGAACTTATTGAGCAGACATACATGGGTATCGGAGATGTCTGTCACGTAGAGGTTTTGGTCGTAGGGCAAAAAAGGATTGGTCTTCTCTTTGGCTTGGACCTTACGGGCCTGCGCTTTACGGTTCAGGTTGGTTAAAATCCTTACAATAAAGTCCACCCCCGTATCAGGGACAATTTCATACCGAGTGTCAATGGGTTTGAGGGCTCCTGTGGCTAGGCCATGTTGGGTCTGGATTTGGAGCTTAGACCATAGGGTACGGGACTGCCAGGGTTTGCGGGGCGCTGTGCGATCGCACATATGTCTATCCTGATAAACCACTACTGCTGCTATGCAGTTCTAACATAGCTCTGGGGGAAAATCTGCTGAGGTAGCCGTGTGGGTTATGGCTTTGCAGATTTTATATCGTTACAGATTTAGCCGTTGCTGATTTATCCGTTAGACATTCTATTTGACAGTATCTTGCAGATAAAATCATCCCGAGGATCAGCAACGCCCAGATTTATGCAGCGATCAGGAACGTTCGAGTTATTTATCTGCTCTACAATTAAGGTCGTCCCGATTACTATATATATGAGCATGGGTAGGAACCCTTTCGAAATACTCAAATTCCGCACCCATGTACTGGTTACATTTATTGTTAGCAATTTGCTGGTAGGTACGGTTTATGCTGTCCTTGAGTACCAGCAGCTACTGCCCTGGCCTTTGCACGACAAGCTGTGGATGCCCGTGCAGTTCATGATGATTTTTGGTCTGGTGTGTGTCGTTTTGCTGGCCACTGGCCAGCGGGCAGGGTTGAGATTAACCCGGTTATTTGGTCCTCCACCGCGTTTTCCTTGGGCCTACGGACTGTTGCTAATTTCTAGCATGCTGATTTTCTCATTCAGCAGTTTTTTATTACTGTTCTATCCGGTCTCGCTCTTTGCCCCCGGTTTTGTGGAAGAGCGTCTGACCGATCAGCTGTTAAGTGTCGAAACGGCGGCCCCCGACCTGTATCGCTACCTGATGCTGTTTGTCGTCATTGTGTTCGCCCCCATCGCCGAAGAATTTGTGTTTCGAGGTGTGTTGCTACAGCGCTGGGCCGTGCGTTGGAACTTACCCGCTGGTGTGGTCATGTCATCTGTCCTATTTGGCATGCTGCATGTTAACAATCCCCTGGGGCTCACCATGTTTGGTGTGATTATGGCCCTGCTATATATTCGCACCCGCAGTCTGTGGGCACCGATTATTGCCCATGCCCTCAACAACATTGTTTCTGTAACGCCAGAACTGTTGTCGTCTACTCCCCAGACATTCGATATTGGAGACTTTCAACAGACCTGGTGGGTCGGGCTGGTTGGTTTATGTTTGGCTGCACCTACGCTGGGGCATTTTATCTATAGGAGCTGGCACCAGAAGACGATGCAGCCACCGTTCTTTGGCGAGTAGATAATGGTGGCGGTATT
>CALBPH010000748.1 GCA_937899365.1 uncultured Leptolyngbya sp. | reverse complement strand
AGGTGTGGGTATGCCCCACGATCGTGAAGGGGGCCGACGATTTGGCACCAATACAGCGTGGCTGTGGTCCCAGGCTGGGATCAACGTTGTGCACCTGGGGGGAGCTGCTGCCACAATTGATTTAGAGGATAAGATTTTAATTGGTCGCCATGATGTATTGCTAGTACCCGTTGGTGGTGGACCAAAAGCTTATAATCCGGCAGAGGCTGCCGCTGCGGTCGAGAGTTTACAACCTAAGGTGGTTATCCCCACTCAGTATTTGACGGGTGCTGCCAATAGTAGCTGTGAGCTGGAGGCTGTGGATGAGTTTTTAGGTCTGATGGCGGGCACACCCGTTGACCGGGTAGGCGGTACGCTCACTATTCAGGGTGGAAGTTTGCCAGCTAGCGGTATGCGGATTAAGGTTCTTTCCTAAAGGGTCCCATTGCTGACATGTCGATGAATTTAGAATATCAACGGCGACGCCAGGCCGTACTGGCTGCCATCGGTCAAGGGACGGCTATTTTTGGCAGTGCGCCAACGGCCGTTATGCACAACGATGTGGAATATCCCTTTCGTCAGAATAGTGATTTTTTCTATCTGACAGGGTTTAATGAGCCGGATGCGATCGCAATCCTAGCCCCCCATCATGAGGAGCATCAATTTGTACTGTTTGTCAGACCTAAAGATAAGGAAAAAGAAACCTGGTCGGGCTATCGCGCGGGGGTGGAGGTAGCTAAGGAAACGTATGGAGCCCATGCCGCCTATCCCATCGCAGAACTGGCCGAAAAGTTACCTCAATATGTCGAAAATGCCGATCGACTGTACTGCCACTTGGGTGACGACCTCCGCTTAGACCAACACATATTAGCCCTGTGGCGGCGGTTGTTAACCAAATATCCCAAGCGCGGACGCGGTCCCGTGGCCATTGAAGACAGTCGGCTCTTAATGCAGCAGTTTCGTCGGCTCAAAAGCGCTAGCGAACTAGAACACATGCGCAGGGCCGTGGCCATTTCTGCTAAGGCCCATGCCCATGCCATGGACATTGCCAAACCTGGTCGCTACGAATACGAAATCCAGGCGGAAATGGAGCATATTTTTCGTCTAGAAGGAGCTCTAGGCCCCGCCTACCCTTCCATTGTGGCCTCAGGTGTCAACGCCTGCATTTTGCACTACATCGAAAACGATTGCCAAATGCAGAGGGACGAGCTTTTACTGATCGATGCCGGCTGTGCCTATGGCTATTACAACGCCGATATTACCCGCACATTTCCGGTGGGTGAGCGGTTTACCCCTGAGCAGCGTACTCTCTATGAACTGGTGTTAGAAGCGCAGCTAAAGGCCATTGAAGCCGTTCAGCCAGGACGTCCCTTTAATGAATTTCATGATGCTGCCACCCGCACGATTACCGAAGGCCTGGTGGCGCTAGGACTGCTTCAGGGGAATGTGGATACGCTGATCGAAGAGAAAAAGCATAAGGCCTTTTTTATGCATGGTACTGGCCACTTTTTGGGGTTGGATGTTCATGATACGGGCACCCTACGCAATCCAGATAAAACCTGGCAGCCCTTTGCTCCGGGTAATGTAGTGACTGTGGAACCCGGCATTTACATTGCCCCCAACTATGAGCCAGCAGAGGGGCAACCTGACGTAGACGCTCGCTGGCGTGGCATTGGCATTCGCATTGAAGACGATGTATTGGTTACTGAAACGGGGCACGAAATTTTAACGGCAGCTGTACCCAAAAGTATCGTCGCCATGGAAGAACGAGGTGTTACACTCGGTACCTCCTAAGGTGAGACTGATGGCGTTGTTGCATTTAATTGTTTTGATAAGGGCACTCTAACGACGAGTCAGAGGCCTGGTGCTCCATATTGGTTCGTCTGGGTTACGGACAGATTCAGGGATTCTTATCTGAAATCATAAAAGTCCGATGAATCAAGGAAAGGGACATTGATTGTATCTGTCAGGTTAGTTAGGCCAATGGGTATCCCTGAAAGCCTTAAATTACCACTGCTAACCTGACTCACAATCGACGGATACATCCGCCGATTGTCATCATAAACCGCATAATTTTGACGTTCAATATCTCAAACATTGCGCGAATGCGGTTACTCTTGTTTTGCAATGTTGATCCTAGGCTGGCCGAGTCATGCTATAAATCCTGGGATCACCCCTGTTGAAAGGAACTGAAGCTGTGCATTGGAATCCTTTACTTTCTAAGGCGGTCACCCGTGGAATGTCTAGTTTGACATCTGGTGTCATTGGCATTGTGGGAGCAGCTTTGATCGCGTTGCCAGCGGATGCGGCTAACCTTCAGTTCTGGCGTTTTGACCAGCAGGAAAATCGACTGACATTTACCACCGATACCCAGGTAAGGCCCCAGGCTCAGCTGATTTTTAACACTACTCGTCTGGAGATTGACTTGCCGGGTTCCCAGCTGACCAGTGCCACCTCTCGACAGCGGCTTCAGGAAGGACTGCAAGAGGTGCGCGTAGGGCAGCTTGATGCTGAAACGGCGCGTATTGTTATTGAGTTAGCACCCGGCTATACCCTTGACCCGCAGCAGGTGCAGGTGCAAGGTGAGACAAATCGCCGTTGGTTTGTACAGCTACCCGATTTAATCGCGGCAGATGGCTCGATAGTGGCAAACAGACAGCGTTCTGAGCCGGCAGCCCCTGCGGTTACTCAGCCAGCTAACCAGGTGACGATCGATAGCGCTTCTGATACACCCACCCAGGTACAAAGCATTGTTGCCACCGCCGATGGATTTTTTATTCGAGTATCTGGTAAAACACCGGAGGTGCGCATCAGCCGTTCCCGTTCTCGTGACCCGGAACGAACCATTACGTTAGAACTACCCGATAGTTCTATTGCTCAAAATTTAACGTCAGATGCGCTGCCCGACAATCGTTACAGCATTGAAACTTGGGAGCTGTCTCAAACCGATTCGACGGTGTTTATCACCCTGACCCTGGGGGACGATAGCCCAGATTGGCGGACAATTGTCACTGAAATCAGCACCAGTCTACGGGGGATTTCGGTTCTGCCTGATGGTGTGGCTATTCGTGATATTCCAGATAGCGGTCCTTCTAGGGCAAGTATTTCGGTTCCCTCTGACCCTATTACCTCTCGTTCAGGCAACAGAAATTTGCCGGCGTCTCCTCGCCCCGCTGAGGCATCAGATTCTAATCAGCGACCCCAAGTGCCCCGAGGACGAATTGTGGTGGCGCTTGACCCTGGCCATGGGGGGCGTGATCCCGGTGCCGTTGGTATTGGCGGACTCCAGGAAAAGCAGGTAATTTTTCCTATCTCTCAACAGGTTGCGGCCATTCTTCGACAACAGGGCGTGGAGGTGGTCATGACCCGCAACAGCGACATTGAGCTGGATCTTGACCCGCGGGTGCAGGTTGCCGAACGCGCCGATGCCGACCTGTTTGTGAGCATTCATGCCAATGCCATCAGCCTGAGTCGGCCTGATGTGAACGGTTTGGAAACCTATTATTACTCGAATGCGGGGGCCCGTTTTGCCCGCACTGTGCATGATACGGTGCTCAGAACCATGGGCATGTCCGACCGACGGGTGCGACAGGCACGATTTTATGTCATTCGTCGTACCTCAATGCCCGCTATTTTGATCGAAGTCGGATTTGTTACGGGGGCTGAGGATATTCATAACTTGCGGAATCCGGAGTGGCGCAGTCGTATGGCAGATGCGATCGCAAGGGGCATACTCAACCACATTCAACGCGAGTTTTAGCTTAACCAAAGTATCTAAAATTTCGGACGCTTACTTATGCTCCGGGTGCTCCGTTGCCTCACAGACCTCGCCCAGGGTATTGATTGTCCGAATCAGCTGTTGTAAGCGACCAAAATCACGGTGATTAAACTCAAAGGTTAATCGAGGCAATGATGCCGCTGCGTCACCTTGCTCTTCTGGCAATGCATCCGTCATCTCAATCTGACCCGTCGCGACAATATCGCCAAACAAGTGATTGAGCTCCTTTAAGGCGCCAGACCGTAGACAGGAATTTAACCGTAATACCAAACGATTATCCACGTATCGGCTGGAGTGAAACACCCGATAGTAGTTGGTAATCTCACGCCATGCATCGTCGATATTATCGGTAATCACATAAAGACTAGGATCATCGGGGCTAATCAACTGATTGGCCATTAAATGGTCACGCACATACGTTTCCCAACCTTGCCAATAGTTACCACCGGGATGATCGATCAGCACAATGGGCATCGGCTCTGCCTTACCCGTTTGCACCAGCGTCAATGACTCAAACGCCTCATCCTGGGTGCCAAATCCTCCTGGAAATACGGCCAGGGCATCACACTCTCTCAAGAAAAATAGTTTGCGAGTAAAAAAGTACTTAAATGTCAGCAGTTTTGGATCATTCTCCATAATGGGATTAGATCCTTGCTCAAACGGTAGCTGAATATTTAGACCGAAGGAGTGCTCTACGCCAGCACCTTCATTGCCCGCCTCCATGATGCCGGGACCAGCGCCAGTCATAATCATAAATCCCTGATGGGCGGCGCGCTGGGCAAACGCTTTTGCCAACTGGTAGTCAGGATGGGATGCGGGGGTGCGGGCCGAGCCAAAAATCGCAATCTTGCGGGTATGACGATGGGGATAAAAGCCCTGGAAACCCAGCTCCATATCCTGCAGCGTATTATTCAAAATCTTCCAATCTAAGCGATCAGCTTCCCTCCCGATCATTCTCACCAAGGTTTCTAAAATCTGTTGGATGACCGACCCGTGTTCCATCGAGGGGAGCTGGGTAACGATTTCAGAAATCTTCTCTTGCAAGTGAGTGGGTAGTTTTGTTGGGGAGGTGGCCATAAAACACAAATTAGTGAAAATGTTTGCCCGTATGAATCAAAGCATTGAAGACGCTCGATCGTAGTGGTAGTGCTTTGATAAATTGACCTGTTTATAAATTCTGCTGCTGACGTAAATTAATAGTCGTTAGAGCTCTTTTCTACCCCTAAAAACAGTGGTAAATAGTGTAGACAAGTCTTCTACATCAGATTGTGTCTGCAGTTTAGCAGCGCTTAGTCTACTGCGTACAGCAAAGCTTTCAAGCGATTCTATAAATCTGCTAACAGTAACGGCTTCAACAAATACTTGTTGAAGCCGTTATCAATTCTTATAACGCCCGCGTTTACACGGTACGTGTGGGTGTTGGCAAACTAATCAGGGAGCCTCCTGCTTGAGGTTCCCATGACTATCCAATGTCTGACTATAGATACTTTTCAAGGGTGTTGGCCAGGGTGGTTTTTGGTACGGCGCCAACCACCATATCAACGCGCTGACCGTCCTTAAAAATCATCAAGGTAGGAATGCTACGGATACCGTATTGGCTAGCAATTTTAGGATTGTCATCCGTATTGACCTTAACGACCTTGACTTTGCCGTTGTACTGTTCAGAAATCTCGTCCACCACGGGTGCAACCATCCGGCAAGGACCACACCACGGGGCCCAGAAGTCCACAAGCACCGGTAGCTCGCTTTTGATAACTTCTTGTTCGAATGTCGAATCTGTGACTTGTGCGGCTGACATCCCTATATTCCTTGTTGTCAAATATCAGATTCCTACCATAGCTGATTTTGGCCTGTGACTCATATCAGCATTGAAGAAATCAACCTTAAGAATAACGCTTTATGAGCGGGTTCATAGCCTATCAAC
>CALBPH010000747.1 GCA_937899365.1 uncultured Leptolyngbya sp. | reverse complement strand
GCCAGGTGATTCTTATTTAGGGCCCCGAGTAAGGTATTTGGTTCAGGTGCCTACTTGGTGATTGTTCCAACGTTGTTTTCCCTGCTTGAAAGTGTTTGTTCTGTGTGGTGAATTCTATCGTTGTTAACGGTGGGGCAATAGCAGTTTAGTTATCTATATTTCACGATACTGCTGTAAATGCAAGGCTAATGCCCCTTAGGGCCGTTTTTGTGTATTTGGGTGACTCTTATACCTGTAAAATTGTACTAGCCAGAGTTTTTGGCATTAAATTTGATTCTGAGGGCAGTATTTAGGATTGATCTGAGTTTGTGGTTTCTTTGATGAATGAGTCATAAGAACGACGAGCTTATGTAATTGACATTCCATGTAAGGGCTGGCTAATTTAGTCGCTGGCGTGGGATGTATTTTCCTCAGTTGGAAAGAGATTAGGATTTAATTGTTATCAAAATATTTATCAGAACCGAGGAGTACTATGTATGAGTTTGAGATAGCTTCTTTCTTAAGAAAGACAGTTGCGTCATTTCAAAGCGGTCGGGTTCATATTATCGGTAAAGAGGTCGAGTGGTGTCTCGATATTGTCGATGGTCGGCTATTATTTGCGGCGCACTCATTACAGTACCTGAACGCATTGGAAACGGCGCTGCCTAGCTTGGGCTTTGAGGCTGCCCTGTCTGTTTATTGGCGGTTGATTCGCTCAGACCTGTATAAGCGTCAGAGTGGGGATCGGGGGCTAGAATCGCTCAACTGGACCGGCAAAGTGGTTGGTGCTTTGATTCGATATGGGGCGCTTACTTCTGAGCAGGCTGAAAGTACGTTGGCAATGCTGGCGGAGGATGCGGCTGAATCTCTTTTGGGTCTTGATGCGGCAACGGTAGCTTGGCACCCATTACCGCAGGATCTATGGCACGCAACAACCCATGGGGTTGATATTTTGCCCCTGACTGACCGGCTTTCGGCTCGGTTAAAGACATGGCAGTCGGTTTGCGATCGCATCGTCTCTCCCCACCAGAGACCCTATTGCGAAAACCCTGATGATCTATATAGGTCTGTCTCTCAGGGGGTAATGTCGCACCAAATGTTAACGGCCCTGACACGACTGATGCAGGGCGCCAGCATTCGTCAGTTGGCCCAGGCCGTTAAACAGGATGAAACTAAGCTAGCTAAGCTTCTATATCCCTATATTCGGCACCGAGTCATCAAACTGTGGCCGCCGGTACAGCCCCTGGACCGATTACCCTGGATTCCGCAGGCTGAACCGTCTGTTGTGGCATCGGGTGTCACGGGTCGTCAGGCTGATGTCGTGACCTCTAACCCTGTGGGATCAGCGGCTGGTTCGTCAGCAACGTCAGCAACTACCAACGGCCTGATGACTAACCGGTCGCAGCCTGTGGGCAGCGGCGTAGTGGCTGACCATGGGCCATCGTCCGACAAGGGGGGCACGCTCAATACATCGGGCTCCAACGGTTTGGATAAAAGCTCGTCTGCAGCCTCAGACTCTCGATATCTGATTGTTTGCATTGACGACAGTCAAGCCATGTTAGAGCAAATTGACAGCTACCTTGACTCGGAACGTTTTGAACTTAAACCCATCATTGATCCAGTGGCCTCTGTGTCAAGAATATGCGCTATGAAGCCAGATTTGGTACTGATGGATGTTTCTATGCCAAGTATCAATGGTAATTCCCTTTGCCAAATCCTGAAGCGTAGCTACATGTTTAAAGATGTTCCCATCATCATGATTAGCAGTAATGCCAGTCCCCTTAACAAGGCCACGGCTGAATCGTCAGGGGCAACTGACTATTTAGAAAAACCATTTTCCAAGGTACAACTGCTTAAGGTTTTAGAAACCTATTTAGAAATACAGCATTACCCTTGATGGGGTTCTGACAAATATAGACCCCCCAGATAATACAGTAATAGTAGGTTTTTGCTGATTTAGGGGCCGATATTTCTCAGATGAAATCATAGTTCGAATCAGCAACGCCCAAAGTAGTAACAGTTAGGTACTCAGGAAAATGGTCAAAAAAGTTTTGGTAATTGATGATGTTAAGTCCGAACTGGACTTAATCAGTCACTATCTCGAAAAGGCAGGCTATGTCGTCACCGGGATTGAAAATGGATTAGAGGTATTTGACAGGGTTAAGGTCGATCGTCCAGACGTGATTGTTACTGATTTGGTGATGCCTGATATTACGGGTCTAGAGCTTTGCCGCAAGCTTAAAAAAGACCCTGATACGGCTGATATTCCCATTGTTGCCTGTACGACCAAAGATCGATAGATGG
>CALBPH010000746.1 GCA_937899365.1 uncultured Leptolyngbya sp. | reverse complement strand
TTTCATCTTATGCGCCATATTGATCAGCGCTTTAGAACAAATCATCACGTTGAGTTTGGCCCGATGGGCACAGGCCACGTCGTGATAGCGGGCATCACCCGTAATTTTGGCTAGCACCCGAATCCCTAGTTTTTCTAGCAGAGGCAGCATGCCCCACATTTCACCCGCAATGTTGTACTCGCCGATCAGGTTAATGTCGTAAGGTGTTGTATAGTCTGGTTCTCGGGTACCCACAACATGCTCTAGCAGAGCTTCTCCCCCAATTCGATTGCCTAAATTTTTACTGCCGACAAATCCGGGTGAGTTGACGGGTATGACCGGGATATCAAATTTTTCACTGGCCGTCTGACAGACCGCATTTAGATCGTCTCCAATCAGCGCGGTTACACAGGTGAGATAAACAAAGATGGCAGCGGGACTGTAGCGTTCTTTGACATCATGAATTGCCTTGTAAAGCTTTTTCTCGCCGCCAAAGATAATGTCGTTCTCACTCAGGTCGGTGGTGAATCCCATTTTATAAATCATGGGTCCCGAGGAGAGGCTACCGCGACTGCCCCAGGAATTACCTGAGCAGGCAATGGGGCCGTGGACCAAATGCGCCACATCGGTGATTGGCACCAGCGCAATACTGGCTCCATCAAAGGCACATCCTCCTTGAGCCGTGCCGGGCTGGGCCTGCTGCTGACAGGCTTTTTTCTGCCCCTTGCCATCTTTTTTATGGTTGTGTTCACAGCCCGGCTGGGTCAGGAGTTCATTAATTTTGCCAGAGGTCATTTTCATGGCGATAAGGAGGGAGAATGGAGACGTTTATAAAATTCGGAAATGCTGTTGAAGAGACGTTGCATGCCGCGTTTGTACATCTAAAAATTAAGACGATCAAGAAACCTAGCGAACATAGCTAGCGACATCTTCACCACAGGTGTCTGTTAGATAGGCTACGGCGCGCTGGCGCAAACTGACGATTTCTTCGTAAACTGGGTTAAGTTTGCAGAGTGCTGGAATATGCACGGTGTACCCCAAAAGAGAAATGTCTCGCTCAAACGGGCAGTGGCTGGGAATGACTCGACAGATTAGATGGGCGGTCCAAGGCTCTGTAATCTGGGTCTGATTAATCCAACGACGGAGCGGTCCAAGCAGCTGAGGGCGTTTGCTCACTTGCTCTGAGGCAGTGGTGGGGTGGGACGAGAGGATAGCCATGGGTGATTACCAGTCTGGTTGTTCGATCAGGGGTGGACGATCTTCTGCTAACTCCAATTCTTTTTTGAGGCAGCCCACCACATAGTTGGTCTCTAAAAAATGTACAGAATAGATATAGGCTCGCTGTAGATAGGTGCCAATACCAACGATGTAGCCGATATCGCCTTTTTTAGCGAGATGAAAACCAATATCTTTGCCAGGGAAGGTGCCATCATTGCGGATAAGCTTGCGAACACGAACGCGATCGCCCATGTCGAAGAAGGGGGGAGAGTCGATTTCGATTTCTTCGCTGAGTTTCATTGGAACGAGGGGAGAGTGGGGCCGTAGGGGCTGGTTTTATGCCAGACCTAAGAGGAGGGAGGAGAAAGGAGACTTTATAAGGGTTTCTCTCTTCTTTCTCCTCTCCTCTTTCTTTTCCTAGCGAATCAGATCAAAGGAGATATCTGTCTTCGCAGGTACGATAGTCTGACGATCTAGCTCATCTAGAATGGTGTTAATAATCCAGTTTAACTGATTGATCGCACCTTGATAGCCCAGGGTGGCGTAGCGGTGCATGTGGTGGCGATCAAAGATGGGATAGCCAATGCGCACTAGGGGAGTGCCGGTATCACGCCACAGATACTTGCCGTAGGAGTTGCCGATGAGCAGATCAACGGGCTCAGTAAACATTAGCGATCGCAAGTGCCACAGATCCTTCTTGCCCCAAATTGTCGCCTCTTGGCCATAAGGGTTATTGGTCAGCACCTCACGCAGTTCCGCTTCAAACTCTTTGTTGGTGTTAGTGACGACAATATGTACAGGCTCAGCACCCATTTCTAACAGAAACTGCGTGATGCCAAATACATGGTCGGGGTCACCATAAAGAGCGACAC
>CALBPH010000745.1 GCA_937899365.1 uncultured Leptolyngbya sp. | reverse complement strand
AGCCCAAGGATTTATGGCGGAGATAGCCCCATCCACCGACATCGCTATCCAGCTTTTATCCGAACCGCCCTCATCCCAAAATCTCCAAAAATCAACCGCATCGTACCCAGATCTGGTCTTAATTAATCTTGTTGGCAGCGAAACCGATCCGATATTAGATGACGCTAGTTCCCACAGGCTGCTGCAGTTGATTACCACCCTCAGTCAAGATTGGTCCCATCTACCCGTTTTGTTAATCACTCCCCAGGCAGACTTTGGGAACCGCTTAGATTTAGTGCGTCGGGGAGGGGCAATGGTGCTGGAATATCCCGTCAGTCCGACCGACGTTTTAGACGCCATTATCCAAACAACCCATCTGGGCTATCGCCACAGCAAGATCATGCTGGTGGATGACGATAGTATCTATCTACAACAGATGGTAAAACTGTTGCAGCCCTGGCATTTTCAGATTACGCCCTTAGCAAATTCAAACCATTTCTGGACCCTCTTTACCCAAACCCTGCCCGATGTCATCATTCTAGACATCGAAATGCCTAGCATTAATGGGTTTGAGCTGTGTAAAGTACTCCGCAGCCATCCCAAATGGCAACATTTACCGATCATTTTCTCCAGCATCCATACCGATCAAAGTAACAAGTCTAAAGCCTTTGCTGTCGGGGCGGATGACTATATTACTAAACCTATTCAGGGCCAAGATTTGGTATTTCGGATCCTCAATCGCCTAAAGCGATATCGCGCCTGGTGCAGTCAGGAAAAAGCAACATTAGCGTAACGGCGTCTCGATAGCCAGGCACAACCGTGCACAGGGTCTGCACAGGGGTACGTCATGCTAGGGACACGACTTACTCTCCTCGCTCTTTTGCAACCTTAATTTCTTGCACACTCGATGGTAGCCACTGCCATCCAGGTTCCACAATGATTTAAATATAACTATGGATCACGTTCATCAGAATTCCCTGGGGCAACACCCCCTGATTTCCCAATTAGCAACCAAAATTCAATCAATTTGGCAAAGCCAGCTAACGCTCTATCCCTATCAAACCCCAACAGATTTAGGCTATGTAGAAGGCACCCTCGAAGGGGAGCGACTCACCATCAAAAACCACTGTTTTCAGACGGTACAGTTTCGTAAACTCCATTTAGAGCTGGCTAAGGTCGGTCAAAATTTAGATATTCTTCACTGCGTAATGTTTCCTCGCACTGAGTTTGACCTGCCAATCTTTGGGGCTGATATTGTCGCTAGCCGAGGGCAAATTAGTGCTGCCATCGTGGATCTATCACCGGTTTCACCCAACCACACGCTACCTGACAAATACCAGCAAACATTAGATCAGTTAACGGTTCCACAGTTTGACCATCCTCGGGCACTACCAGCCTGGGGCAATATTTTTTCTGATTTTTGCCTATTTGTACGTCCCACCTCTCACCAAGAGGAAATTGAATTCCTCACCCGAGTCATTTTATTTTTATCCATTCACTGTCAGCTGAGCAACAAGACACAGCCGGTTCAGTCCATCGAACAAGAAGCTGCGATTGTTGCAGGCCAACGCCACTACTGCTTACAGCAGCAAAAGAATGATAACACCCGACGTATTTTAGCGCGTGCCTTTGGAGCCCAATGGGCAGAGAGATATCTGCGAACCATGCTGTTTGACTCTGTTGAAGTGCCTGTTGCTGAGAGAAGTGTAACGGAATGTAAGGGATCTTAAGCGTTAATGACCATAGGTCTAACGCCTTAGACCTTTATATGCAAAAGGGTTTGGCGATTGTAACCATTTAGATACAAAGATGTGCACAGTATCTGCACAGGCAAACTGATTAAATCAACATAGTTCAAAAGCCGGAGTCTTAACACCTGGAGTTGAGACTCTGTTTTCCTCAAAGTTTCTTGATTAATTCTTGAATAATCAGACAACGTCTTTCTTTGGGGAGAATTTTTAATGCTGCTTGTTGTCGACAACGCATTCTGTAGTCAATTTTCTCTTGCTGTTTAGGGTGTCGCTCTCCTCTCTCAAATGGTAGGAAGCCAGCCTATTAATGGTGGAGCCCTTTTGCTGAGAATGCCTTGCCGATCGTATCTGACGCTCAAGCGCGAACCATTCAGATGCTTGTACATGCTTGTTTAAAGTAGGAGAATTTTCCATGTTTGACGCTTTTACAAAGGTTATTTCCCAGGCTGATGCACGAGGAGAATATATTGGTGATGCGCAGATCAGTGCGCTCAGTCAACTTGTTACCGAGGGAAGTAAGCGCATGGATGTGGTCAACCGGTTAACCGGTAGTGCCAATGCCATTATTACCAATGCAGCTCGGGCTCTATTTAAAGAACAACCCCAGCTGATCGCACCGGGGGGCAATGCGTATACCCACCGTCGGATGGCAGCTTGCTTGCGAGACATGGACATTATCCTGCGCTACGTTACCTACGCTGTGTTTACGGGGGATGTCAGTGTGTTGGATGACCGCTGTCTAAATGGCCTGCGTGAGACCTATCTAGCCTTAGGAGTGCCGGGTGCTTCCATGGCAGAGGCGATCAACAAGATGAAAGTGGCCGCACTTGCGATCGCAAATGACAGAGCGGGCGTCACCCAAGGAGACTGTAGCTCACTCATGGCTGAGCTCAGCGGCTATTTTGACCGAGCGGCCAGCGCCGTTGGTTAACCCACACGCCACTCCTTTTGTCTGTTCGTTTGTCTGTTTTAATAAATTGTAGAGAGATTTAGCACCATGAAAACCCCCATGACAGAAGCTGTAGCCACAGCTGATTCCCAAGGCCGTTTTCTCAGCAGCGTTGAGCTTCAGGTTGCCTTTGGTCGTTTTCGCCAGGCCCAAGCAGGGTTAGCCGCAGCTCAGAGCATTACCAAAAATGCAGATAACCTGATCAATGGAGCCGCCCAGGCCGTTTACCAAAAGTTTCCCTACACGACCCAAATGCAGGGAAACAACTATGCCTCAACCCCAGAAGGCAAGGCCAAATGTGCCCGTGACATTGGCTACTACCTGCGCATGGTGACCTACTGTTTGATCGCAGGCGGCACTGGCCCGATGGACGATTATCTCATTGCGGGTGTGGCAGAAATCAACAAAGCGTTTGAACTGTCCCCCAGCTGGTATGTTGAAGCCCTCAACCACATCAAAGCAAACCACGGTCTCAGCGGAGATGCCGCCGTTGAAGCCAACTCCTACCTCGACTATGCGATCAATTCCCTGAGCTAACCCCAGGGAATTGACCGATGCCTTCCCAGCGCACAACGTTAGGAAGGCATCGGTCACCTGCCAAGAACGGTCGTTGTTGACCTAGTTGTTGACTCAACAGATAAACCAATGGGTTAGGGGTGCCATCTACCAGCATCCTGCGGTTAAATTCACGTTGAAAGTCAGCACCCCCCAAAAACAGCCTTCATGTTTGCCCAATCAACCATCAACGCCAGCGTTGGGAAACCATTATGACAAGCTCAGCATCAGCCAGCCCCTTAGGGTTTGAAGCCCTAGCCCAAACCACACCCACCGAATTAAGAACAAACCCCAGTGACGCCGATCTCCAAGCCGTGATTGGGGTTGCCTATCGCCAGATATTTGGCCAAGACCACATCATGGATTCCGAGCGTCTTGTTAGCGCCGAATCTCTTTTGAAGCAAGGACACATCAGCGTACGGGATTTTGTGCGCGCCCTGGTCCTCTCAGATTTATACAAGCAAAAATTCTTCTACAACGTTCCTCAGGTGCGATTTATCGAACTCAACTTTAAGCACCTGCTCGGTCGAGCCCCCTACGACCAAACCGAGATCTCTGACCATGTTAATCTCTATATTCAACAAGGCTACGACACTGAGATCAACAGCTACATCGATTCAGCAGAATATAGGGAAAACTTTGGGGAACAGATAGTCCCCGCCTACCGAGGCTTTGCAACCCAAAGAAACCAAAAAACCGTTGGCTTTGTCAGAATGTTCCAGCTATATCGGGGCTATGCTAGCAGCGATCGTGCTCGGGCAAACAACAAAAAAGGCTGCCTCACAACAGAATTAGCCCGCAATACGGCCACCCCCATTAGAACCCCCGGCTTTGGCAAAGAGCTCCAAGGAACAACCGGCGGCAAGCGGGAAAAACTCTACCGCATCCGAGTGACTCAATCTGCCAGCGGACAAACGCCACAGATTCGTCGAAGCTTGCAAGAATATTTGGTGACCTACGAGCAGCTGTCATCGACGCTACAGCGCCTCAACCAACGGGGTAATCGCGTCGTCAACATTACGTCAGCCTGATCGAGTATACCCTGATCTATCCAGGGGCGTTGCTGAGATTCGGGGTGCTTTTATCTGCAAGATGCCAGTGCATGGCATTCATAACAGATAAATTTATCTTAAAAATCAGTAGCAGCAAATTTTTGGTTAAATCACTTTTCAATCACTTTAAGGAGATTATTCTGTGGCTATCACCGTAGCAGCCGCTCGTTTGGGCACCACACCGTTTGCTGAGAAAAACCCGGTAGAACTGCGTCCCCAAGCCTCTGCAGACGACATACTGACGGCTATTTATGCCGCCTATCGCCACGTCCTCGGCAATGATTACCTAATGCAATCACAGCGCTTGGTTGGTTTAGAATCTCTGCTTAGCAGCGGTGCGTTAACGGTACGAGACTTTATTAGAGGGATTGCTAAATCAGACCTATACAAAACCAAGTTTCTCTATCCAAACTTTCAAACCCGTGTGATCGAATTAAATTTCAAACACCTGCTAGGACGGGCTCCCTACAGTGAGGCAGAGGTCATTGAACATCTCGATCGCTATGAACAAGAAGGGTTTGAGGCTGATATAGACTCCTACATCGATACAGCAGAATACGAAACCGCCTTTGGCGATAACATTGTTCCTTACTATCGGGGGTTTAACACCCAGCCCGGTCAAACCATTGCCGGATTCTCTCGTCTATTTAGGCTATATCGAGGCTATGCCAACAGCGATCGCTCACAGCTGGCTGGCAGCAAGTCTCGCTTAGCGTCAGAACTGGCCATGGGAACTGTCTCTACCATCAATCTCCCATCGGGAGAGAACCGGGTCAAGACATACCTGACCTCAGAAAAAGACAATATGCCGGTTCGTGTCTTTGGGCGACCTCAATCCACCCAAGAACGGGGCACCCTATATCGCATCGAAGTGACTGGGCTATTGGCCGCCGGTTATCCTAAGGTCCGTCGCAGCAACCGCACCTATGTGGTGCCCTACGAAGCCCTCAACAAAACCTTGCAGAAAATCAACAAAACCGGCGGTCGAGTTGCCAGTATCTCTCGAGCATAAGCCCTGTTGCGCCGTTGCTGATTTAGAGGATGAACCGATCGGTGAGATAGGCCATAGAACAGTATCTCGCAGATAAAATCATACCGAGGCTCAGCAGTGAAAATGAGGTGACCTTTAATCATCAAGCCCCTATTCGTCACAGCCACAACCAATTCATTCAAGTGCCATTTTGTCGGATGAATGAAGAAATGCAGCGCATTACCATGCTGGGGGGCACGATTGTGAGCATTCGCCCCCTAGGCAGCTCAGAAGAGACGGTGTTAGACCCTGACTAGACTCTCAACCCGCTCCCCCGTCAGGCTAAAGGGCCGCACTTCAGTGATTTTCACCTCAACGATTTTGCCCTTGAGCTCGTTAATATCGCCTTTGCAGAATGTCAGCCGGTTGGTACGGGTACGTCCCATCACCTGGTGAGGACTTTTGGGATTTGTAGCTTCTATCATCACCCGCTCTATACGGTTGGCATAGCGCTGGGAGCGTTCGGCCGCCTGAATTGACACAAGATGGTTGAGTCGCTGTAGACGATCGCTCTTGGTGGCATCGTCCAGCTGGCTATCCCATAGGGCGGCGGGGGTGTTGGGTCGAGGTGAGTAGGCAGCGGTATTGAGCATGTCAAACCCAATGTCCTCCACCAGCTTGAGGGTATTTTGAAACTGTTCTTCAGTTTCACCAGGGAAGCCAACAATAGCATCGGCACTGATGGCGGCATCGGGCACATAGCGACGCACCGTGTCGATAATGCGACGATATTTCTCGTGGGTGTAGCCACGGGCCATAGCCTTGAGCACATCGTTATCGCCAGACTGGAAAGGAATATGGAAGTGCTCACACACCTTAGGCAGCTCGGCACAGGCTTTGATCAGCCGTTCGGTAAAGTAGCGGGGGTGGCTGGTGGCAAAGCGAATCCGCTCGATGCCTGGTACATCGTGAACGTAGTAAAGCAGATCGGTGAGGGTATTTTGGCGACGTCCCTCGGCGGTAATACCGGGTAAATCTCGACCATAGGCGTCAATGTTTTGGCCCAGCAGCGTCACTTCTGTATAGCCCTGCTGCCCCAACAGCTCCATCTCAGCTCGAATGGCGTCTGGCGTGCGGGACTGTTCAACGCCGCGCACCCCTGGAACAACACAGTAGGTACAGCGTTCGTTGCACCCGTAGATCACATTTACCCAGGCAGAGATTTTGCTATCGCGGCGGGGCTTGGTGATGTCTTCCATGATGTGGATAGGCTCGGTGGCCACCACCTGATTACCGTCAAATACTTGCTCCAGCAGATCACCCAGACGATTGGCATGCTGTGGCCCCATGACCAAATCTAGCTCGGGCACCCGGCGGAGCAGAGCTTCCCCTTCTTGCTGGGCAACACACCCGGCCACCACTAGGGTCAGGTTAGGATTTTTGTGCTTGCGTTTGGTTTGTTTACCCAGGTAAGAGTAAACCTTATGTTCGGCATGGTCGCGGATGGTACAGGTGTTGTAAACCACCAAATCGGCGGCCAACGGATCCTCAATCCAGGTCATCCCCATGTCATCGAGAATGCCAGCCATCCGCTCAGAGTCGGCTTTGTTCATCTGGCAGCCAAACGTGGTGATGTGATATCGACGATTATCCATGGGGAGTCTATACCTTTGAGCCTAAGACAACTAAGCCTGAGACAACCATACTAAGCAGTTCCCTATTGTGCCACAGCAACAGCCCCTCTGCGACGGCTGTCTCCGGCCCCATGTAAGATGCCGTTTTCATCTAGCCCCACGGCGTGCACCCCCCCAAAAAACATGTTCTGGGTCGGCCACCAGATGGGCTTGGCACTGCCTGTGATATGACCCAGGGCCGCTTGGTCAAACCCAGGCTCAAAATGAAATAGATTATTTTCCCAATGGATACGGGGGGCTGCCACCGCATCCTCTAGGGGCATGTCAAAGTCCACCAGGTTTGAAATTACCTGCAAAATAGCAGTGCGGATCCGGTTCGAGCCGCCGGACCCCAACACCAGATAGGGACGACCGTCCCGCAGCACCATCGTGGGAGCCATCATGGAAGACATGCGCTGGTTGGGGGTCCACTTCCCCCTGCCTGTTATTAAGCTTGATGTCTGTGCCAGGGATGACATAGGAGGAGCCTTCGCCATTGGAGGTGGTGACGCTAGCGGCGTTACCGTCGTTGTCGATAACACTGAGGTGGGTAGTGCTGCCAAGCTTATTGGCGATTTGGGCTGACTGGAGATGTGCGATCGCATCCCCCAACGCCTGCTGATACTGCCCTAAATGGGCCGCAGACAAAAACTCCTGGGCCACAGTTGGCTGATGGATGCGAGCATCGTAGCCGTCGCGCCGGGCCACATTGGTAAGTCGCATTGCCTGACTCAGAGCCAGCAAATGGTCGGGACTCCCGTGGTCAGAGAGCTCACAGCCAGACTTACAGCCAGGCTCACAGCCAGCCAATAGAGCTAACGAACAGGCAATTAACCCGCCCCCGGCACTGGGGGGCGGATTGGTC
>CALBPH010000744.1 GCA_937899365.1 uncultured Leptolyngbya sp. | reverse complement strand
AGCCATTTCGTATCCGGTCCAACTTTATTCACTTGGGACTTTAAATGCAGTGCTACATTACGCTGCCCCAAAGCCCGCATAGCGCTGTGGCGCAGTCCCTTAGGAAACGGTTTGAGAATCTGATCGCCACGATCGACCAGACGGACCTGGGCCTTCTTACCCAAACGATCCGCCGCTTTCGTCGCCAGCTCCACACCGCTGGCACCGGCCCCAATCACCGTCACCGCCACCGGGTGCGATACCGTGTCTAACTGATCTAATCGCCGTTTGACATGGACCACATCATCTAAGCTGCGGAAGGTGATGGCATGTTCGTTAATGCCAGGAATGGGAAGCTGGCGAGTTTTGACACCGGTCGCCACAACCAGATAGTTGTAAGCCAGACTATCGCCCTGGCGCAGGGTAACTCGCTGCTGCTCCAAGTCAAGCCGCTCAGCCCAGTCCTGCCGCCATTGGATAGCCGTCCCAGCCAGCAGGGTGGAATAGGGGGGAGCCACTTCCCATAGCAGCATTTCTTCGGTAAGGACTTCGTAGAGCAGCGGCGTAAACAAAAACCGTTCGCGGGGTTCAATCAGCGTAATCGAGCTGCCCTTAAGGTGAGAATATTTTTGCAGATACAGGGCCGTATATAAGCCACCAAACCCACCACCCACAATGACAATACGTGGCTGATAGGTGGCTGAACGGCCAGATGAAACGGCCTGGGGAGAGGGCAGGGGCATATGAGGCAACAGAAAATCTTGATTTAACAAGCACTTGATTTAACAAGCACTATCCGGTGGGACAGGTGAGCTTAAGATGATGACAATTCGACCGGCAATGCTGACAGGTCCAAAACGCTATGGCACAAAATGTACATCCGCAAGGCTGCCTTGAAAACAGGGTTTGGGGGCTAGCCACAGCCGATTGCTACACCACATTAGCGCCAACAACCTTAGACCTATGGCGCATCCCCCTAGAGCAACAGCCACAGATCGATACTCTATCCGAGGATGAAATCAGCCGCTTTAGACGCTATCGGTTTGCCGCCGACCAGCGAAAATTTGCCGTTGCCCGCAGCAGCCTACGCCAGATTCTAGCCCATTACTCTCAACGGACACCCGCCAGCTTGACCTTTGACTACGGCTCCCACGGCAAACCGTTTTTACGCCATAACAGCTCGCTTCAGTTCAATGTGTCTCATTCCGGCGAATATGCTCTGTGTGCCGTAGCCAGACAGGTCGTTGGTGTGGATATCGAACAGCTACGTTCCATGGATCACTTAGAAGGATTGATCAAGCGTTGCCTCGCCGTTTCTGAGCAACAGGCCCTAACCAAAATCCTCCCAAATAACCAAAGCACAGCGTTTTTGAAATACTGGACTTGTAAAGAGGCGTACCTGAAAGCCACGGGCCAGGGTATTAGCGAGGCCCTGGCCGCCATCGAGGTGGACCTCACTCCGCCCGCCCGGCTAAAGCTGCCAGGAAAACCATGGCAGCTCCAGGTATTTGTACCCTGTGACGGCTATACAGCGGCTGTAGTTATGCCACCAGCCATCACTCAAATACGTCTTTGGGCCCATCCGCCATTGACCACAGGCCCAGCGCCAAACGGCTAAACCATAGCCGCCGGCAACGTCGGCTGAGAAATTGCACCCTCAAGCTGAACTCCGCGCCAGTTAACCCCACGCACAACCGCCCCAGTTAAGTCGGCTCCACTTAGGTTCGCATAGGATAAATCAGCACCGCCCAGGTCTGCAAAACACAGCTTTGCCCCTTGCAAATTTGCTCCCTGCAAGTTGGCCTGCCTAAAATCACTTAACCGTAAATCTGCCTGCTGAAGTGAGGCTTCTGATAGATCCGCAAACGTTAGATTGCTGCGCAATATGAGCGCACGTCTTAAATCGGCTTGCTTTAGACCGATCCAGCTCATGTGAGCCCGCCAGACCAAGGCCCCGAGGAGTTCAGCCTGGTTCAAATTGGCCTGACTCAAATTGGCCCAGGTCAAATCGGCGTAGCTCAAACATACTCGAGCCAGCTCAGCTTCAGGTAGCTGGACCTCTCGCAAGTCGGCCCGCTCAAACTGCCGTTGCCCTAGGGTATATCGCTTAATTAACTGAGATGCTTCCACAGGTGATCTTTCAACCGCTGGTGCAGGGGTGGATGGTTGTTGAATGGTTACATCGACCAAAACGGCCCACTGCCTGACACTATCGGCGAGTCAGTGGAACCTGGCCTTTTGTAAACTTATATTAATGTGTATTAATGTAACAATCTATCGACGATGTTTGCAAGGTGGGTTTTTACCGAGATGGTTTCTCTGCATCATGAAATATTGACACGTCAGCTGGGTAATCTAATCGTCTAGCCTGTTGTGGCGATTCGTGCTAACAATGTCGAAAACATAGAGGTGGTTGAGATAATTGATGGGTATGCT
>CALBPH010000743.1 GCA_937899365.1 uncultured Leptolyngbya sp. | reverse complement strand
AGGTCATCTGCGTCAAAGGATAAGGTCATTAAATTTGTTCTAGATCGCTGGGGCGCTGCTGCTGCCTGAGCCCAAAGTTTAATTCATTACTAGAGTATGAAGAGCCAAAGGTTTCAGCAAGACTTACCACCTGACGCAGGGCAGAACGAAAGTTGTTTGCCTCTAACGTACCTAACGGATGTACATAGACAGCAACGACGGCACCCTCGGTGACTGCATAGCGAGCATCTAACGCCGTATGAAAATTAGCCGCCAGCATAGCCTGCACCTGCTGGGCTGTCAGTTCTTCCACCGGTATTACCGGACTAAACACACGCATGCGGTCATTGCGACCATCTGCCAGCACAACCACCGCCCGCTCATTGACACTAAATCGCCATTGACCATTCTCACCTTCAACGTTACTGACTTCCGACTGCAAAATTTGCTCGAGTCGCTCTACGGTCATCGGCTGTACCTGATCTGCCTGTACCTGCGCTGTCGTTTGGGCACAGGCCGTGGTCGTAACCAGTGGAATAGATGCAGCCAGCAGGCCAGCAGTTACAAAAGCTGTTGCACGGGGGAGTAAAGTCATCGGCTAAGGACATGAGGATTGAATATAGATTAGATATCTAACCTGAGCCAGACCTGAGAAGCCCTTAAGAGTTTTGAAACCGTTAGCCAACCAAGCTAAGACAAGATATCGCGTTTAGTATCTCCAAAATGACCCAGTTCGTTTTACGATTCCCCATGGTTAACCACGTCTGCGACTCCCATGAGTGATCCACAAATCAGCCTTATTAGCCTATTGCTCATAGTCCTATTAGGTGGCGGTCTGACCACATACCTAGTAAGGGCAGCCAAAGGGGACAACGACACACCCATCATTACCCCAGAAAATTGGCCAATGACGACTGGGGGAGCTCCGATCGAGCCTGTCATTGAAGCCCGCATTAGCGAATTAATGGCCGCCATGACCGTCGAGGAAATGGTCGGACAAACCATTCAGGCAGATATTAATGCGGTTACTCCAGAGGATGTCCGCCGCTATCGGCTTGGCTCCATTCTCAATGGCGGAAACTCAGCCCCCGGGGAGGATGCCCGCGCTCCGGCAGAACGGTGGTTAGCCCTAGCTGATGAATTTTATACCGCCTCCATGGACGCCGGTCATCCAGCAATTCCCATCCTGTGGGGTACCGATGCTGTCCATGGCCATAACAATATTGTTGGTGCAACTCTCTTTCCCCTTAACATTGGTCTAGGTGCAACTCGCAATCTGGAGCTGGTGCAACACATTGGGGCGATAACGGCGAGGGAAATGATTGTTACCGGTATAGATTGGACATTTGCCCCCACCCTGGCAGTGGTGCGTAACAACTGCTGGGGTCGCACCTATGAGAGTTATTCTGAAGATCCGGCCATTGTTGCCCAGTATGCACAGGCAATGGTAAAGGGTCTGCAAGGAGAGCTGGGCACCGATAGTTTTCTTAGTAACCAACAGGTACTGGCCACCGCCAAACACTTCATCGGCGACGGCGGGACCCAAAGGGGCAAAGATCAGGGCAACAATATTGATAGCGAAGCTGACCTGCGAGACTACCACGGCGCAGGCTACCCAGCAGCCATCGACGCAGGTGTACAGACAGTAATGGCCTCATTTTCGGCCTGGCACGGTCAGCGTATGCATGGATGTAAACCCTTGCTGACCGATGTGCTTAAGGAACGTATGGGGTTCAATGGGTTTGTGGTAGGTGACTGGAATGGCCACGCCCAGGTACCAGGCTGTTCGACCAAAAGCTGTCCGGCAGCGTTTAATGCGGGTATTGATATGTTCATGGCCCCAGATGACTGGCGTCAGCTTTATAAAAATACCGTAGCCCAGGTAATGTCTGGCACCATTCCTCGCAGTCGCTTAGAAGATGCCGTGCGTCGCATTTTGCGCGTCAAACTGCGTTTGGGTTTGTTTGAGAAACCCAAACCCTCAGAGCGACCGTTAGCCGGTAACTACGCACTGTTGGGTCATCCCAACCACCAAACCGTAGCTCAACAGGCCGTGCGAGAGTCCTTGGTGCTGCTTAAAAATAATGGAAATCTGCTACCACTGCAAACCGACCAAACGATCTTGGTTACGGGCAGTGGGGCCGATAATATCAGTCAACAAACCGGCGTCTGGACCCTCTCTAGGCAAGGTACTGGCAACACGAATGAGAATTTTCCTAACGGCACATCTATTTGGCAGGGTCTGCGCAGCGCTATTGAATTCGGTGGAGGCACCGCTATCTTAAGTATGGACGGCAGCTATAAGCGAATCCCTGATGCCGCCATCGTTATTTTTGGAGAAACTCCCTATGCTGAATTCAAAGGGGATGTAGACAACCTCAATTTTGCATCAAACGAGGAATTGCTGTTACTCCAGTCGTTTCAGTCGGCCGGAATTCCAACGGTGGCTATTTTCTTATCGGGCAGACCGCTGTGGGTAACACCTGAGATTAATGCTGCTACTGCATTTGTAGCTGCGTGGCTACCGGGAACTGCCGGAGCAGGCATCGCAGACGTACTAATGCGTAAACCCAACGGTGCGATTAACTTTGACTTTAAAGGCAAACTCTCATTCTCTTGGCCTCGCACAGCGACTCAAACAGCAAATGAAAACAATGACGAGCCGCTGTTTTCATTTGGTTACGGCTTAACCTACACCGATGACGGTAATCTACCCCAATTCCCGGAAATCTCTGGATTAGATGGCAGCGAGGAAAGTACAGGCAATGCATTTTTTGCGTTGGGTAAACCGATGGCACCCTGGAGTCTACAGGCTACGGTGGGAGAGACCTCAAGGACTGTAATGGATGCTCGAGTCCAGTTGCAAAATGCCCTGACTATTCGTGCCATTGACCGAGCTGCCCAGGAAGATGCACAACAGTTTATTTGGAGCGGGGAAAAGAGGGGTGCGATCGCAATTACAGGTCCGGCCACAGCCTACACCGCCGCATCGCACTACGACGCTATGAACCTGGTCATCCAATATCGAGAAGAGGCTTAACCTAAACGATCAGTCACTCTATTTGCCGAGTGTGGTGAAAACTGTCGAGCCAACTTAGATATGACCCAACTGTTTGCAAACGCACCCCTAGGAGAATGGACCCAGGCAGAAATTACCCTTAGCAGCCTGGTAGACGCTGGAGCAGATATGTCTAAGTTGACAGCTCTGGGCATCGAGACAACCGGTCCGTTTTCCCTAGGTTTGTCTGATATACGGCTGGTATCTAAGGACGAATAATATTCACCTGGCAAATAGGATCAAGATAGACCAGCCGACCCCATAGCCCTAATCAGATCATCGCTAAGTCCCAATCTCTCAGCCCACTTCCGCAAATAAGCAAAATCCAATCCAGTCCCCTGAACTTTTAGCACACCCAGTACATCGCGCCATTGTTTTTCAGATTGGCTGCGTTTTCCCCATCTCAACTTGTTCAGAATCACATCTTCAGGAGAGGCCAAATAGATTTGATTAATTAGCTGCCGACGACTAAATTTAATAGCGTCCCAAGCTTCATTAGCCGCAATTACT
>CALBPH010000742.1 GCA_937899365.1 uncultured Leptolyngbya sp. | reverse complement strand
GCAACACGAGCACCGCAAACACCAGGAATATGGCCACCACTAGCATCTGCCCTGCCGAGCCAAAGGTTTCACTACTGGTATCTGCATCTCCCCCAAAGCGATAAGAGTATCCCCGAGGCCAGCGCTCAGCGTTGCTATCATCAGCTGGGTCATACTGCATCGCATCCAGCTTTGGTGTCAGCTCAGCCAAGATCTGAGAGTCATAAAAGTCTTGCCCTGGAATCACCTTGGCCAGCACCGTCACACTCCGCTGAGTGTCCCGATGGGTAATGGCCAGTGGCACAGCCCCCGGCACTTCTTCCCGCAAAGCGTCGGGCGATATGACCTCACCATCGGAATTGATAAATCGCATGGTGGCAAATTCATCCAGACGAGAGGGGCCACCAACCTTCCCCTGTTGAGATGGCCATTGGGTACTTAAGCGAATCTCAAGATCTTCTTTGCCACTACCGAGGGCATAGTCACCCACATCGTTGTCGATCATCATGTAGCGGCCCTGCAGACCTACTTCGTCCTGGCTAATGCCATAGAAGTTGAGGGCCTCCCGCTTAGGCACAAGCTTATAATCTTCTCGCAGGTTACCCAGGTCATCTCTGACATCCATAGTGCCCGGGATCTCCCGCAGTGCCTGTTGCACCTCACTAGAGATTTCTCGTAGCTGTTCTAAGTCATTGCCAAAAATCTCGATTGCAATCGGGTCGGCACCACCACCGGAGAGGGGAAACCCGGTACTCAATACAGCACCTGGATAATTCCGGGTAATGTCTCTTTCTAGTTCAACTTTGAGATCGTAAGCATATTCAAATGAATCCCGTGCCCGCTGGTTACGATCTACAAAGACTGCCGATAGACCAACAAAATAATCGGCATTACCCGGTTTAATTTCGCTGGAGGCTACCAGATTACTGCGCTGCCCCACCAGCTTCACCACACTTTCGAAGACCTTCTCGCCATTGGGGTCGCTATAGTTGCGCACCACTTCCCCCATCCGATCTGCGACCTCCTGGGAGGTCTCTAAGGTGGCGGCTGGCGGCAACTCTACATTAAGGCTGAGTTTGTTATCATCGGCAACAGCAAACAGAGAACTGGGGAGCTGGCTAAATAAAATAACGGCACAGACAAATAGTGCGATCGCACCTGCCGTCCACAAACGAGCCACATGACGATTGGGAATGGTCATGCGTAAACTCCACTGGGAAAAATTTTCAGAAACCGTCTCTGTGAGCCGGTCAACATAGGTTTTAGACTCGCCGCTGCTGCCTTGATTTCCTAAGAGAAACTTAGACAACGGCACCACTGCCAACAGCGCCAGGGCATAGCTCATCACCAAACAGGTAATGGCACTAATGGGAATCAGACGAATATATTTGCCCAGGGTACCGGAGATGGCCATCAGTGGAGCCATGGCTAAAATGGTGGTGAGCTGTCCGGTGAAAGCGGGCGATGCATAGGTCTGAACTGTTTTGATGGCCGCTTTGGGCCAGCTCAGACCCTGGACAAAAATGCCATCGTGCAGCCCCTCTAGCATCAGGATAAACACATCCACCAACAGTCCCAGGGCCAGGATCATGCCCACGGTGACCATGGTGTTGAGGGTATAGCCCAGCATCCATAGGATAAACAACACCCCAGCAAAGGTCATGGGAATGGCTAAACCGGCAATCAGTGCCTCTCGCCAGGTCAGGGCAACAAACAAAATGGCAAACACCAACAGCGATGCCTGGAGGACGTTGCTACCCAGATTTGCTAAATCGTTGCGAATGGAATTAGCGTCATTAGTGAGTACCCGATAGTCCATGCCATAGAGCCAGATACTGGGATCATTTTTCACCAGCTCCATTTCTGCTAAAACATCGTCGATCACCTGAATGGTGTCACTCCCAGCAACTTTGACCACCTCCAGGTTGATGGTGGGGCTAAACTCACTCCCTTCCCAGCTGATAAACGCCCGCTGGGTTTCTCTCTCCAAACCCTGGTAAACATCGGCCACTTCTGAGAGCAACACCACGCGATTTTCATCTAAGCGGGCCACCGGCAGATTTTCTAAATCTTCTAGGGTGCGAAAACGGCCATACAGCCGCACCTGGGCTCCAATTTCGTCATCGCGCACCAGGTCCCAGGAACGGTCAATATTCCCACCCTGGATCGCATCACGTACCTGGGTGGCCGAAATCCCTAGGGTGGTTAACCGACTGGGAATCATTTGCACGTGGATCACTTCGTCCCGCTGACCACCCAGATTCACCTCCCGAACGTTTTGAACAGATTCCAGCCGCTCTTGCAAATCTTCTGAAGCCTGACTGAGTAAGCCAATATCAAGTCCTTCACCGGTCAGCGCCAGGGTTAAGACCGGTGAATCCTGCTGGGAGAGCTGTTCAAAGTTGGGTTTCTCTCGCCCAGTGGATTCTGCGGGCAGCTCAGATTCACCGTCGTCTACTTTGCCCCGCAGTTCTTGAATCGATTCGGCAACGGGGGCCTCGGCCTTAAAGGCAACATTGATAATCGAAAAGGAATTAAAGGTGGCGCTGGTAAAGTCGTCTAGACCCTGGAGACTTTTGATTTCTTCTTCTAGTTTGTCGGTAACCTGATTTTCGATAGTTTCTGCATCGGTGCCACCCCAGGTGGTGGTGATCATGGCCCGGGCAATTTTAATTTCTGGATCGCCCTCTTTTACCATGGAAAAATAGCCCATCAGGCCCCCCATCACCAGCATAAAGCAGAGGAGAATGGCGAAGATCTGACGGGTAAAGAAGAACTCCATCCAGGCGGGGATTGTACCAGAACCCTTCTCAGTGTCAGGAGCAGCAACTGCGCGCTCGTCAATTTGCATAGTGAATTAGTTCCGGTCAACAATCTCGACAGGGGTACCATCGACCAGACGGTTTTGGCCTTCGGTCACCACCAGCTCACCCGGTTCCACACCAGAGAGAATTTCTACGCCAGATAGCCCTTCAATCCCACCGGTCCCCCGGCGCTGTTGAACCGTGCCGTCGACTTCGTTGACAACAAAAACATAATATTGCTGATTTCTAGAGACCACCGCACCGAGGGGCAAAACGACCGCATCGTTATCGCTGGCCACTTCAATCCATACGTAAACCCGACCCCCTACTTTTAGATTGCCGACTAGTTCCAGGTCGCGAATGGTGATTTCGGTACCGCGACTGCCGGGGGTTTGGGAGGGGCTAACCGCAAATACTCGACCACCGCTGCCGCGCTGTCTGGCAACATCCAATAATCCCTGGGAGTTAGCTCCAGCGGCCTGTAGCGCACTGACCTCTTCTTCTAAAACGACATAGGCTCGCTGCCCTGGGTTAATCTCTCCTGCTTCACCTGCCTGTAGTTCAATCTCTACTTCAAAGGATTGAGGATCACCCACCACAATTGGTGCAGATTCAATCAAATCTTGGGGGCTGCCTGCATTGAGATATTGGGTACTCCAATACTCCCCCTCTCGAATGTTGATGTAGGCCACCACACCATCCAGGGGAGAGACTAGCTGAGTGTCTTCTAGATCAACGGCATTCTGATTAAGTCGGGCCACTGACGCATTGACCCCTGCTTCGGAAGAGCGAATACTCTCCGCCGCTGAGCGGACATCCTGTTCGGCAGTTTTAAGAGCAGCAGCAGCTTGATCTACTCGATTGATGTAGGCATCACGATCGCTTTCTGACACTGCCCCCTGGTCAAATAAATTCTCGTAGCGGCGCAACTCAGTTTCAGCCAACGTCAGGTCAGACTTGGCTTTTTCTAGATTCGCCTGGGATTGCAATAAACTGGCCCTGGACTGGTTGAGTTGGGTTTCCGAAACCTGGATATCGGCGACCGCGGTATCGATGCTCGATTCCTGTCTGCGGGCGTCGATGGTGGCCAGCAGCTGTCCCTGGGAGACAAAATCTCCCTCCCGCAGTTCTACACCATCAATTTTGGCCACATAGGTAATATCGCCGCTGGCCTGAAAGTTAAGTATCCGTCGCCGGACTGGCCAGACGGACCCTTCATCAAATACCCAGCCTTGGATTGGCCCTTTCTGGGCCCTGAGCACCCGTACGGGTAAACGGGCTTGGGCAATGGCCGCTTCCTCCGTTTCTCCTGATGGAGTCGCTGCCGTCAATTTTCGATAAATTCTCACACCCACCAATCCGGCTACCACCAACATGGCTAGAACGACTGCTGGCCACAGGGGTTTGTTTGACTTCTTTCGCCAGCCCGGAAAGGCTGATTGATTAGGAACCTTAGGCTCGGTTGATGACTCAGTGGGGACTTCAGATGCTGGATCAAGCGAAGGCTGAGGGCTGAAACTTTCGGTAGACATAGCTTCAAGGGTAAAACTTACTCAATCAAATAGACCTGTTGCGTTTACCGTTCGTATCACATCATATTAGGCCCATTTCCTTAATTTGGATGGAGTTACCATAATTCAAATATTAATGTTTCAGAATACCGAAATAATTTTGAAATAGCTTAGGCACATCAGAGTTTGTAACGTTACCACTCTTGCAAGTGTAGATTTAGCTAATATTGTTCAATCTGAACAGTGGTTACTGGATTCAAACTGTTGTTGGGCTCGGTGAGATGGCCTGCGAAGAACGAAACAGAAACGGGTACATCAGTTGTGTCTAGACAAAGTTCATGGTTATTGTCGTTATCTGCCAAGTCTCCCAGGGCAAACGGAGTCACATCAGTGGTTGAATCATCGGTATTTTGAACAGTAACGCTATATACATTGCGCTCTAAGTCTTCTGGTTCCTCGTTGTTGACGGTAGTCACACCACCTGCCCAGACAACGCGTCCAATTTGTTGAACCTCCTCGATAGGACACCCTGTGCTAGAACCGCCGCTGCCATCAAACTCACTGACACAACTTACCACCTGAGCTACAAAAGCTGACTAAACCGAGGGCAGGAAATTCTATGCCGTATCCTAACGGGAGCCACCAATCGCCAAATTGCTGAGGCTCTGTTTATTTCAGAGCGCACCGTAAAAAATCATGTTACTAGCATCTTAAGTCGTCTGAATCTGTCAGGGCGCGTTCAGGCTGCCATGTTTGCTAGTCCATTTTTACCGCTGCTCAAATCTAAAAATGAACAGATTTAAGAAAAATTAGACGTTAAAATGCAAAATTAAGAGCATTATCTCCTTTGATTAGGTCGTTGGGCCAGATAGCTGCCGATTAAGATAGCAATCAATACTGAAGAGTACATTTGACCGACAATGGCTTCCAGATTGGTCAGTACCTGGGCCACTTCACTCAACGGTACAATGTCGCCATAGCCCAAGGTGGTTAGGGTGGTGAAACTAAAGTGAATCGTCCTCAAGTAAGAGTCTTGTTGAAGCAGGGGCTGTGAGAAGGCATTAGCATCCAGGGTGTTAACAATCCCGTACAGTAATGCCCAGACAAAACCGATCAGCATATAAACACTGATGCCGCCTCGGACGGTGTCGAGCGTAACGTTGGGGGCGGTAAAGATATCTCGGCCAATCCAGTAGGCGGCCCCAGCTAGATAAATGGCAAAGATGATTTGAGAGATCAGGGTAAAGGGCTGATTTAGGTAAGTTACCCCGTTTAGAGTGGAAATGACCTCTAGACAGAAGGCAGTAATTGCGATCGCACCATACACAGTCAGCAATCGCCTAGGCAATGCAAAGCTATTAATCACCACAATAATCGCGAATAGCAGCAGTGAGATTTACAGAATATTACAAATTCAATCCATCAAAATAGGCGACACAATAAAGGAGACATCAAGTACAAACAGCAGCTGCCGATATTTTTGATTTGTGTTTTCGTGAAGGGATTTCATACAGGGCCTTACGTCCGGAATACCCCGATATTAGTCGAGGATACAGCTTCAGGAGAGCGGCTGTCGTCAATCTTGAATTAAATAGGACTTACGCAGCAGCGCTCTGAATATCAGGGTTTCTGAGTTGTTGAACGAGATAGTTATTAGTTCGGCTTCAAAATAGAAGTGATAGTTCATGCAGCATAAGCAATCTTT
>CALBPH010000741.1 GCA_937899365.1 uncultured Leptolyngbya sp. | reverse complement strand
TGGGCCTCACCAAGCAAGCTTTACTGCATCATTTTGGCAGCAAAGCGAAACTCTCCCAGGGGTTGGGGTACGGTAATTCCTGGAGACCCATAAAAGTCGCTGCGGTTTTGGGGACCGGTATCGTCTTGATAGCTTGAGGGTCTGTTGACCGGCTGCGGATTGTCAGACTCTCTCACTTCTCCATAAAGTGGAAACTTCTCGCCAGTTTCCAGGTTGATAATGCCAAATACTGAACGATAGCTACCGTTGGACTCTAAAAATTCAAACTCGACAATCGTATCGACAGCTAAGCGGATACCTTGATTACCAAAGAGTTCTTGGGCTTGGGTGGCAGTGGGCAGCATTCCCAAGGTAACCGCTGTAGTCGCTAGCCCCAGGCCTGTATGGCGTAAAAAATCAAAATATCCGCTCATTTTTAGTGTATTTTCAGGTAACGTCGTTTACCAGATTCGCTGGTTTTCACTGGAAGGTTCACGTCTGGACTGACTATATTCTTCTAACGCTTCTTGAGCTAACCGGATCAGACGATCTAATTCAATGCAGGCTGGAGTTGTTTGGAAGTCAGGGCCTGGGTCACGGGCAAATCGCCGCACTGCCGCACCTTCCGAACAAGCTTGTTTGGCCTGTCTCAACTGCTCAGCCAGACTGGCGTCCGGATCAATGCCGAGTTCTTCACCAAATTCATCAAAAAAGTCTCGAAATAGTTCAGATAGGGCTACCTCTTCTCCGGGGCTACCGACAAGAGGGTCTCCTAAAAGGCCTGTATTATCCGATTGGTTGGTGCCCGTGTTATCGGACAGGTTTGGCCCCGTCACATCGGAGAGATTGGGACCGGTCACGTCCGAAAGGTTAGGACCTGTGACATCGGACTGGTTTTGAGCAAGGCCAATGGATGGTAGAAGCAGGGTGGCGATCGCAACCGCACTAACCACCAGCCTTCTCCCAGACATGACCATTTTTGTTAACGACTTTAGCAATATCATTTTTACTTTAAACCTCGACTTTTAAAGTTGAAACGAAACACCGGCACCGAGCACAAACCGGCCACCATCCCCTGCTCCCGTAATATCCCGAACAGCGGGCAAAAGCACAAGCGGTAAATCCCTAAACGGCGTAATCGATAACCCTGCCGCCAAATCCTGACCCGTCCATTCCACAATGGCACTGACCGGTTCCACCACCCGCACTGCCGCACTGCCAAAGACGTTGATATTATCTCGATCATCAAAAACGTCATCTTCAGTACGAAAACGACCATTACCCACCCCTGCCGTCAGCGCCACGCGACTAAACGGTTCGGTAATACTCTCTCGAGTACGCACCAGGTGAGAAACAGACCCATAAATTGAATCCCTAAAGTCCACAAAACCAGTTGTCGCAAATCCTTCCCATCCCAACGCCACTGACCATTCATCATTCAATCGTCTATGGACCTTGGCATTAAAGCCCCCCGTTCCAAAGTCCCGACTGCCGCCAAAGCTAGCCAGCGTATAGGAAAGTTGAACCCCCACATTTTCCCGCGCATCACCCAGACCCACACCAAATACAACACCGCCATCATCC
>CALBPH010000740.1 GCA_937899365.1 uncultured Leptolyngbya sp. | reverse complement strand
GTATTGCAACAGTAGACCAAAGAAAGCCTCGCTAAAGTCGGGCTGGTCGCTCACCACCACGGTAATGCCCAGGGGCAGGGCACGGGTTTTGATTACTTCGATTGTCTGGGGATGACAGTCCGTCGATACCCAAAAGGTTTTGGCTTGCTTAGCGGCTTTGTTTTTGCACACCCCCAGGCTCAGGGTCATGGCCTCGGCGGCGGCGGTGCCTTCATCTAACAGCGACGCGTTGGAAATTTCTAGACCGGTGAGATCGCTGACCATGGTCTGGTAGTTGAGCAGCGCTTCTAAGCGACCCTGGGAAATCTCAGGCTGATAGGGGGTGTATTGGGTGTACCAGCCGGGGTTTTCTAGAATGTTGCGCTGAATGACGGGCGGCGTAATGCAGCCGTAGTAGCCCAGACCGATATAGCTGGTGAGCACCTGGTTTTGGTTTGCGATCGCACGAATACTCTGGAGGGCATCATGCTCGTTCATGCCGTCGCCCAGGGCCAGCGAATTGGCCAACCGAATCTCAGCCGGAACCGCCGTACCGATTAGCTTAGGTAAGGAGTCATACCCCAGCACCGACAGCATTTGCTCGATGTCTGCTGCCGTCAGACCGATGTGTCGCTGGGGAAAGTCATTGGGGGTGGCTAATGCCTGCACCCAATTGTTTGAACGTGTGGCAGACATCGGCTGAGACTGTTCGTAGGACATCAAAAGCTCCAGTTAATCCAGGTTGAAACGGCATCAGGCAGCCGCGCAACCAGCTGACCTAAATAGCAAAAACCATCAGATATGATCTGATGGCATTAGGTACTTATTCTCACCTATTTCATTAGGGATTTCACTGGCAATTATAAAGAAGTGGCTCAAAAAGCCGCTCTCAAGAGTTTTCAGTTAGTCCACGTAACCCTACACCGGACCTTAATGGGCCCCTAGTCACTCACGCCTTCTACTTGCTCGGTATACTCATCGGCGGTCATCATGTCGTCATCGTCAAGGTTATCAATATTGTCGGCCTTGACCCGGATTAACCAGCCATCGCCGTAGGGATCGTCGGCAATTTGCTCTGGGGCATCTAGCAGCTGATCGTTACGTTCTAACACTTCACCATCCACAGGGGACTTTAGGTCCTCTACCGCCTTAACCGATTCGATGGTGCCAAATTTTTCACCAGACTCTACGTTATCGCCTAGCTCTGGGAGTTCTAGAAACACCACATCCCCTAGCTGGTCAATGGCAAATTCTGTAATACCGATGGTGATAATGTCGCCATCGATCTTGAGATATTCGTGGGTATCGGTGTACTGCAAATTATCAGGATATTCAAAGGCCATGGGGGTTCCTCAGCACGTCCATAACTTGTGAACAATAAGCCGTTGATGATTTTAGGGGATAAGCCGCCCTGCAACCAGCCTAGTCTTTACAGACGACATCATGGTTCAGATCAGCAACGCCAACGGTGAATAGCCTAATGCTTGCGATCGCAAGCCTCAAGCATGCTGCTCCCTGATGGATAGCATTTGTTGATGAAAGTTTGCCACGGAAGCTGGCCTAATAGATAGAGGTTAATCGATTTTTCCTGGTTTTCTAAATGTTTTTCCTTTTTTTTGGCACTGACTTGCCCCAAAAAAACAGGGATGCCATACACTAGCCGCAGAACATATGAACGTATCGTTCACAGACCCCGGCACCCATGGCAAATTTCATTGACGACATCCCAGAAGCCCGGCGTGAAACGCTGGTCGCCCGCACCGAGCCATCGGTAGCCAAATCCTCATCGAGCCTCGTACCCTGGCTCTTACTGATCACGTCGGTCTTAGGGTTAGCGGGTCTAGGAATTTTTTGGTGGCTAAAACCCAGCCCTCCCTTGGCCAATGCTCCTGCCGATAGCGCCACAGCCGATGTTCCACCACCAGTCAATCCAGGGGCGACAGAGACCACAGGGGCGGCCATCGCGTCAGAATCTGCCACTATCGCAGCAGCTAGCCCAACGGATACGCCAGCAAATAGCGAACCTGACACCCCCAATAGCCTATTGGGTCATCGTCCTTATCCACTGGCCGATGCTAGCGGGCTGGTAACGATATCGACCAATGCCATGGTGCGACTAAAGCCAGAGGTGGCCCAAAAGGTGGAAACCATGATGACTCAGGCCAGGGCAGCCGGGATCAGGCTAGATGTAATCTCCGGGTTTCGGTCTTTAGAAGACCAGGAATATCTGTTTTTTGAACTAAAGGCGGAACGCGGTCAGACGACCGAGACTCGAGCTGAGGTCAGCGCCCCTCCAGGGTACAGCGAACATCATACGGGCTATGCGGTTGATTTTATTGATGGGGCCCAGCCCGCAGCCGATCTAAATGCTTCTTTTGAAAACACCCAGGCATTTGGCTGGCTTAAAGAGAATGCGGCCTATTACGGGTTTGAAATGTCATTTCCTAAGGGTAATGACCAGAATGTGGCCTATGAGCCCTGGCATTGGCGCTATGTGGGTAACCAGGAGAGTCTGGAATTGTTTTATCAGGATTAGAATTTGAATTAATCGGCAGTGGTTATGTTGAGACAGCGAAACTAACACTGTGTCTGCATGAGCAATGCTACCTTTTGTTTGAATAACCACGCGAAATAGACATTTTAAGTACTTGTACCGACTAGCCAAGTTAACATGAAAGCTAGGAATTATGGGGTTTTCACGTGTTTTTCACAGCAATTCTCATTATGAGGTCAGCTAGTGTCAGTAGGCACTTTAAGCTCCAGACCTTCGAGCATGAAGGTCAGCAAATGATCCCAATTATCAAAGCAAACGTAACGGGTTAAGGCCCGTAAATCATTGAAAAAGGTTTTTCGGGTCGACAGATGTGCTCTGAGCAATCGATACTTTGTATCCGTCAAAGCGAGCAGGGTATGAAAGAGCAATGCCAAGATGTTCAAGGTGGCCAGGAAAGCTGCTAATTGGGTTTGCCCGTGCCCGAAGTTATGTTCAAGGTTATAGCCCTTGGTCTTGAGGGTGTTGTTATTCTCGTTTTCGACCTTCCATCGAGTGCGCCCAGCCGTGACAAGGGCTTCAATAGTGTCATCCGTAATCAGGTGGATGGTCGCGAAAGCAATCAGGTAGAGGAGTTATCCCATGGCATAGGTG
>CALBPH010000739.1 GCA_937899365.1 uncultured Leptolyngbya sp. | reverse complement strand
ACAGAGCTCATACAAATCCAAATCCCTGGGAAAAATCTGTAGCTCGACGCTGGGGCCATGGGCCGCCTGCAAAATATCCGTAATCATGCGATCAATGGAGCGAATCTGAGTTTTCGCATTGCGCAACAGCTGCACCGTCAGCTCAGGGCGAAACCGAGAGCGACGTTCCTGGTCCGGGTCATATCCCATTTCCAGGGTTTCAATCGCAATCGAGGCTGCTGTGAGCGGGTTACGCAGATCATGGGCCAGCATGGCAATGATGCGGTCCTTAAACTCTAATTTGGCGTTAGCCTCAGCGTTGAGCTGTTTGAGCCGAAAAATTTCATCCGATAGGTGGATAATCTCTGTGGACTGAGCGATGGACGCATCGTCCAGCAGCCGTTCATCCAGAATTGCCTTCTCGTTCGTAATCTCTGCTTGCCAACGCGACCACCAGTAATCGATTTGCGAAATAATATCGCTGCCTGTCAGGGTTTGACGCCCCACCTTCGAAATTTTAATCAGCGTGGGAGTGACCACAAGTCTAAAGTGCTCGGCTAAGTAAGGTTGTTCAGTGACATCAACAACCTCTAAAACCGGAGCCGTTTCACTGTCCAACCCCTCAACATGCTGGCGAATCTGACGCACCTGCTCGGCAGAACTTGGCCGCTTATCGATAAACAGCAATAGCTTTAGCGGCACTTCAAGGGACGGCATAGATGAACGTTTGACTCCTGCTCAGCAATACAGAATATCCAATGGCTGGGTGCCTTGCTAGCCAGATATCTCTTTAGACTACCTTGTTCCCAGGTTCGATAGCGGTGAGCGCACCAAAGAATTGTGCAGATTGGCCTGTTCCATCGGGGCAATCACACCTTCATATGCCAGTTGTAAAACCCTCCCATGCGGAATCAAACGCCTTGAATTTGTAGAGCACCATATCAATGAGCAACTGAGCGAAGATTGACTGCAGTCGTTAAAGAGATATTAAAGGAACAACCTTAAATAAGTTCATAGTGAACTTCTCACTTACAGTGGGATAAGGAGTTTGCTTCTGATTGCATCCAGTCATTCGTTAGCGGTACTCAGTAGGCACAGTGAGGCGCGATGGTTATGCAAGTTTTAGAGGTTATTCAACGTTACAGTCGTCAGCAGCTTAGTCAAACGGCTATTAAGCATTTCCTGTGCTTAGGAACTCTGGTAGTGGGAGCCGCAACTTTGCTGGCTGCCCCAGCTCATGCCAGAATCCAGACCGCCCTTAAGTCTGATGCAGCTGTTATTCACCCTCTGCTAGCCCAATCCGCGCCTACCGTTTCTAACAGTCTTGCCAACGGCATTTATCTCTTCGGCGAACAGCCCTTGCCTGACCAGTTGCAGACGGCTTATATGATCTTTGAAGCTCGTGCCGGACAGGTCGTGGGGGCCTTTTATTATCCCCACTCCTCATTTGACTGTTTTCAAGGAGATGTGCTAAATACTCAGCTTTCGTTAGCCATCACCGAGACGTATTCCCAAGAAGAATATGCCTACGCCCTAAATCTTGATGAGACGGCTGTTGCTGGTCCGGGCGGTAGTCAATTTGCCATTGAAGGATTTCATCAGCTCGACGCAGTTAGCGATAATGACCTGCGCATGTTGAGCACCTGTCAGGCCCACTACAGCCAGACTATCTAACGAGACGACGTGGCTGGTCTTCGGGATGGACGTTATCGGCAAAATGTTGCCCCATGGCATATCTAACCGTTCGGTTCATGCTCTAAATCAGCAACGGCAGTTAGACCCTTTAGAACGTTTGACTGGGGATTGCTGGTGCCTTCCGTTTAATCAGCTACAGTTTCTTTAGCTGAGCTATTTTATTTTCCTAGTAGTATTAGTTCACTAAAGAGTACGTAAATCATGCCTTGGCTATATGCTGAGGCATTGTTTTATTGTAGAAAATGAAAATCTTTAATTTCCGGTCGTAGGCGTGAACGCAGCAGAACAAGCCCGCAGCATTGAATACGCAAGTAAGATAGCCGCTACGGTCGGTGCCTTTAAAGGTCAGCTGCCCGACCTGCGCTCTGATCTAAAACCTTGGGCAAATGACCCTGACACCCGAGAACTGGTGGATCCTGATTCCATTGATATCGGTTTCCACTTTCCTGGCTTTAGCCGCTCATTCAACTGTCGCAGTTTGTTGGTGCAGATTCGTTTGCATGAGGTGATGGATGATGACGCGTTGGCGTCTAATGCTGTTGCCAATATTGTCAAAGTCATTGGAGTAGAAGTGGTGGGCTTTAACCACCTGGGTCAGCAATGGCATCTTTCGACCATTAATAACTGGCAATTTGAAGGGGTAGCGCCCCCCCAAACCAATGCCGGTGAAAAAATTAAAGCCTGTTGTCGGCAGATTTTTCAGGTGTTTAATCCCAGCCCTGAAGCCTAAAGCATGGTGGGCAGTAGGATAGTTGAGTACACTGCGACTCAATTCCATGAAGACCGTTATTCCCGTCGAACTGCCCCAGCTTCAATACGACATCAATATCGCTACCGACGGGTTGCAATACTTAGGTCCCTGGCTCTCTGCCGCTGGCAAACGGGGGAAGGTGCTGCTGGTGTCTAACCCCGCTATTTTCAAACACTATGGGGAAACGGCTTTAAATTCCCTAGCTGAGGCTGGTTTTGAGGTTTGCCAATGTATTTTGCCCCCCGGGGAACGGTATAAGACCTTACGCTCCATCGAAAAAATTCACAATGTTGCCTTTGAAAATCATCTAGAGCGCAGCTCTACCATGGTGGCCCTTGGTGGTGGTGTTATCGGTGATATGGCAGGCTTTGCCGCGGCTACTTGGTTGCGGGGTATCGCTGTTGTTCAGGTGCCGACATCTTTGCTGGCCATGGTAGATGCCTCCATGGGGGGTAAAACCGGTGTCAATCATCCCCAGGGTAAAAACCTGATTGGGGCCTTCCATCAGCCCAGACTGGTTTTGATTGATCACAGTGTGCTGAAGACGCTGCCGGGGCGAGAGTTTCGAGCGGGTATGGCTGAAGTAATTAAGTACGGCATTATTTGGAATCCTGAACTGTTTGACCAGCTAGAACAAGCCAAACGCCTGGACCAGATGCGCTATGTCGGCGAAGATCTGATCCACGCTATGCTTGAGC
>CALBPH010000738.1 GCA_937899365.1 uncultured Leptolyngbya sp. | reverse complement strand
TTTCAAGCTTGCTGATTTCGGTCGCTCATAACCTCGCTGTGAAAAGTCTGCAATATTGCAGACTTTTTTTAGTAGCTGATTTTTTCAAGCTCGCTGATTGCCGCTTTCAGGTGCTTACGTTCTTTTTGTGAAAAGTCTGAATGCTTCCCTATTTTCTCTATCGCTTTTACTGATCGCTTAATTAAGGTTTCTAGCTGGGTCGCAGCTATCCGCTTGGCATTGGTTTCTTCTGCTAGATGACCTTTGACCGTACGAGTGGATTTTCCCGTAAGTTCTGTTAGAGCTTTGGTGAGCGTCTTTGTTCCCTTGGGAGGACGCCCAGGATAGTCTTTATATCCAGCACTTTTCAGTCGTTTTGCCAGACTGCGCACTTCCCCAGGTGTGTAGTCTTTACGCTGTTGGTTCTCCTCTACTTCAATGTCGAGTGCTTTAGCTGGTTCAGCTACGGAGTCAAAGTCGAATACTCTGACCTCAACTCTATTTTCTGGAAAATGCTGATTCCAAGCTTTTGAGTTGGAGGATTTAATCATTGCTAGCGCTGCCCGGCGATGACTTCCTGCTAGCAGACATCCATTCATATCTACAGCTATGGGACTAATGAGCCCTATAGCAGAAATTGAATCTGCTAGCTCAGCTGCATGGCTAGAATTGATTGGACGCGAGTCTGGATTCGCCCTGTCTTTTATGTCGTCAAATGGAAGTGAACCCTTAATTTCTGTCGATGATAAGTTCGGCTGCTTTTTTTTTCTCTTTTCTTTCGGCTTGCTGGTTTGTGCAATCAGGTTATCCAGGTTCATGATTCTTCTCCACAAGCTTTAGAATCTCGTCTGCCAAATTTGCATATTCTTTGGCCCCAGCTTTAGCTGCTCGACCTTTCATCTGTCCGAGAGTGAGTCCACTTTCGTTAGCATCGTAATGACAAATACGGTGCTGTATAGACAAATCAAAAACGGGTAGGCCAGCTTCTTCGAGCTGATTATGCAGCGTCTCACCCCGTTTGTTAGGGCGAGGTGGGACGCGAGTGAGCAGAATTTTATAATCGCTAACTTCCAATTTGGCTTCTTGGATAGATTTGAGTGTGGCCGTTACTTCGCCTGCGTCTACACCACAAGGTAAAACTACTAAATCCATATTGCGTGATAGATCTCCTAGCTCTGACAAATCGGGATTTCCTTGCGTATCAATCCACAAAAAATCGCAGTCACTAGGGACATTGCCGCTAATGCCATCGATCACAGCAAATCCTAGATCATGACCATTCTGCTCTGCCCTCTCTGCCCAATAGGTTGAGCTTTGATTACTATCAGCGTCAGCCAAGACGACCTTTAGGCCCTTTTTTGAGAGAGCGTGGCAAACATGAATGGAGACGGCACTCTTTCCCACACCGCCTTTGCTAGATGCGATCGCTACTTGAAATCGCTTCATTCATCGATCCTCTTTAGTAGGATTTTAGAAAGTCTGCAATATTGCAAGCTTTCTGAAATCAGATGTTAAATTAAGTCTGCAATGTTTGCAAGCTTTCTGAAATCAGATGTTAAATTAAGTCTGCAATATTGCAGACTTAATTTAAATGTGGTGACGTAAAGGTTTTCCCAAGCGTAGCGTTCGCCATTCATCCATGATTGTGGCAGGAGTAAACTAAAAATGCCTAAGTCACTTAGCAATAAGCACCGAAAAACGTTGCTTGATATTTGGAAGATTCCACCGCTGACTAATCTTAAATGGACTCGAGTAGAGGCTCTAATCAAGTCAGCAGGCGGGAAAATTGAACAGGGGAATGGGTCAAGAGTGCGATTTATAATTGACGGTAGAGTGGGCCGATTCCATACACCGCACAAAAACGGTATCAACACCGATAAGGGAGCAATCAGCAGCCTTAGAAAATATTTGACAGACTGCGGCATAACGCCGGATAGCACCAACCCGGAGGAGTAAAGACGATGATACCTAATACATTTGAATACAAAGGCTATGTAGGTCGTCTAACCATCGATGCAGACGATAACCTGATTTACGGTCTGGTCACCAACATAGAACGAGATACCATCACTTTTAGAGGTGAGACGCCTGCTGAGACGAAGCAAGATTTTCAAGAGACCATAGATGAATATCTAGCTGATTGCATCACAGATGGCATCGAGGCCGACGTTCCGAAGGTACTCGCGACATCATAGCTGTCTGTCTGAGATCGCACCCTCACCCCCTCGCCTCGCTACATCTCCCCAACCAGCCCGCACAACTGCCCCCAAGCGTGAGCCGTCACCTCATCGCGCCTATCCGTCCAGAGCCCCGGCCCAACGAAGGGACAAGCCTTGCCCAGCACCTGATCCAACTGAGCCGCCGTCGCCTTAATAACGGCTCCAGTCTTCTTCCCAGCCCCTCCAGGTACCTGAACCATCGCACCTTCCACAAAGGCCTGAGAGCCCTCAAAACCCCTCTGCCCCCCTTCCTGGCCCTCCCCCCTTTGAATAGGGGTGTTAAATAAACTCAATCCCTTGTCATTACTGGATGTCACACACCTAGCGGTTAATAACTGTGTGGGAGCGTTTTTACCCCCCCGGACACCCTCCGATCCTTTAGCCATTTTCTTCTCTCGATTAAGCAATTTTTCATCCTCTTCATTTCCTCTAGAGAGGCCTAGACTCCGAGAACCCTTAACACTGGCCAACACCATCCCCTTGTACTTAGAAAAGACCTTCCAACTCACCCCCATGCCATACAGCCGCTGAGTCACCTCAGAGAGCATCCTCCATAGCTGAGTCACCCCTACCTTTCCGATAACGCCCACCTCATCCAACGCCGCCAATAACCGCCCCTTCGCCTGAGCCGCCACCGCCGCGTTGTAATCGAGACTTACCTCAGCCGCATACTGCCAACAGCTCTTGAAATGACTCTTCGCCCATCGATAAGCCCAATCCTTCCGAGATAAATCCTTCTTCGTCTCAAGACTGGCAAAGCGGTCATACCCCGGTAACCGAGGCGCAATCTCCGTCATCCAATCACCTAACTCAGGAATCGTCTTCAACCCCATTACCCGGTCACCATAATTCACCAGCTGCCTGAGCACATCATTCGACTGCCCCGGCGCCGTCCAAGCAATCGGCGGAAACACCCTTAACTG
>CALBPH010000737.1 GCA_937899365.1 uncultured Leptolyngbya sp. | reverse complement strand
ATACCGTCAATACCCGGCATCATAATATCCAGCAGCACTAACCCTAGGTTGCGGTTATTTTGGATGTAGTCTAGGGCCGCCTCACCGCTATCCACCACCACCGATTGATAGCCCCGACGAGTCAAACGACGGCTGAGCATGTCGCGATTATCTTCATTGTCATCCACCACAAGAATTGGCAGCCCACTAAAGAGATTGCGAGTTTTTTCAGCAGCTGCGTTAATTGGGTGATCCGAGGCTGCTTTGACCGGAGTCTCTGAATCGCTGTCAGCAATGTCGGTGACTGTGGTAATTGGGGTAACTGCGGTTTCCGCATCGGTCGCGGTGGCTGCAGAGATAGGGGTTACTGAAGCGGCTGGTGCCGAAATTGGAGTAACGGGCGTTACTGGTGTTACTGGCGCTACCGGGGTAACGGGCGTTGCCTCAGATGGAGTGGGCGCAATGGGCGTTACCGAGGCCGCGGGCGCAGTAATTGGGGTGACCGGCACAATGGGGATTACTGGCGCCGCCGAAGTTTCTGATTTTGCTGAAACTTTAGGCTTATCTGAGGTGAGCTGCTCGGACGACAGGAACAATTTCATCTTGCCGATCAGCCGTTTAAGGTCAATCGGCTTTGTATCATAGTCATCACAGCCCGCTTCTAATGCCTGATCTCGATCGCCGCGCATGGCATGGGCCGTCAAGGCAATGATGGGCACATCTTTTGTGTGGGGCTGGGCTTTTAATCGCCGTGTCGCTTCCCAGCCATCAATCACGGGCAAACTCATATCCATGAGGATTAGATCAAATGTCTGGGCAGATGCGATCGCAATCGCTTCTGCGCCATCCACGGCAATCGCCAGATCATAACCACGACGACGAAGGCGTCGACTTAACATATCGCGATTGAGCTCGTTATCTTCAACTAATAAGACTCTTGCCATATTCCCCTTAATTAACCTCAGCCTACAATTACTACCGGGTTAATCAGATGCACTAGATACCGTATCGGTACTAGAGACTGAATCTGTCGCATTAGGCGTTGAAACCGCCTTAGCCGAGACCACCGCCTGTAGCTCATCCAGTAACTCTTGACGATTTAGATCTGCTTTTTGATACACCCGAGCCACACCTTCTAACTGTTGCTGATCGCTAACCGTCAGCGCCTTAGCCGTTAACACAATGACAGGAATATCCTGCCAGTTAGAGTTTTGTCGCAGCACTTGAATAAACTCAAACCCATCCATTTCCGGCATCATTAGATCCAGCACAATCAAATGGGGTAAATTCTCATCGAGATACTGCAACGCCTCACGCCCGTTAGACGCCAGTTCAACCGTCCAATCTTGGCGTTGTAAGAAGCGTCCCATAATCTCCCGCGCATTGACATCATCTTCCACCACCAAAATAGTGGGAGAAATTTGCCCTGAGAGATGGGTTTCTAGAACACTCAACAATCGTTTTCGATCGATAGGTTTAGTCAGATAGTCAGCAGCACCTAGACTGTGACCCATGGGACGATCATCTACAATCGACAACAAAATAACGGGTATTTCAGCAACAACCGGCATTTCTTTGAGCTGTCTTAAAACTGACCAGCCATCCATTTGCGGCATCATTACATCTAACGTAATGGCATCGGGTAGCAGTTCACCCGCCAGGGCAAGCCCCTGCTCACCACTGGCGGCGCAGACCACGTTATAACCGGCCTCATCAAGAGAACGACGCAAAATCTCACGGGCATCCTCATCATCATCAATCACTAAGATCGTCTGACTGGACGTCTGACTAGTGAACGTGCTGTCCCCATCAGCCGCACTACGTTCAAATGATGGCGTCGGAGCAAAGAACGGTTTGCCCTTCGGATTAGCCACCTGTACCGTTTGCGGAATTATCAATGAAAATGTGGTGCCCTGCCCATGGGCACTTTCGACAGTAATGTCCCCGCCCATCATGTTAATAAACTGTTTGGTAATCGCCAGCCCCAGCCCCGTACCACCATATTTACGTGTGGTAGACGCATCGGCTTGGGTAAAGGCATCAAAAATCTTCTCTATTTGGTCATCCTTCATGCCAATGCCCGTATCACTGACAATAAAACGCAGCCAGTCCCCATCATATATTGAGCTATCAGCCGTGGAGATTTGCTCCACTGTCAGGGTCACATCCCCATCTTCAGTAAACTTACACGCGTTACTCAGTAAGTTAAACAAGCTTTGTCTGAGCTTTGTCTGATCGGCCCTCAGGTCACCAATATCCTGGGGGCAGAAAATTGACAGATGGTTATTATTTTTCTGAGCAACGGGAGTAATCGTACCAGAGATATCCTCAACCATCTCTCTAATGGAGAAGTCCTCCAAAAATAGCTCCATCCGTCCCGCTTCAATTTTAGACAGGTCTAGAACTGAGTTGATCAACCCGAGCAGGTGTTTGCCCGCACCTTGAATTTTTTGTAAATCGGGAACAAAATCATCCTCACCCAGATCTGTCGCCTCCTCTTCTAGCATTTCACTGTAGCCAATGATGGCATTTAGAGGTGTGCGCAGCTCGTGACTCATATTGGCCAAAAACTCACTCTTCGAGCGGTTAGCATCCTCTGCTTTTACCCGCGCCTCTTCCGCCTCTTCCATGGCTCTCATCAGCTTGGTGGTCCGATCCTGAACCCGGCCATCCAGGTCACGATTTAACTCCATTAGCTGTTCTTCAGCCTGCTTTCGCTCCGTTACGTCCTGCAAAAACAGAGATAATCCGTCACGACCAGGGTACCCCCTGACCTGTAGCCACCGTTGGGTGGGTGCATAGTAGGTTTCAAAGCTAACCACCGTTTGCTCAGCCATGGCACGGCGATACTGTTGCTCATAGCGAGCCCCCAAAGATTCCGGAAAAATCTTCCAGAAATCTTGCTCTATAAGTCCTTGAATATTACGCTTCAATACTTCAGCTGCCTGGGCATTCACGTAGGTTACTTTCCAGCCCCGATCAACCGCCACAAACGCATCGGTGATATTTTCCAAGACGCTGGTCGTGCGCTGGCTAGACTGCCGCAGACGCGCAACCAACCCCGAAGCCACAACACCAATCAGCGCCAGTGCGACCAAATAGGCCACGTTTCTATAGATGGCTCCCTGCCTAAACGCCACTCGGCTTGACTCATCATAGGTAGTTTGCAGCTCACGAATATTATTAGTCAGGGGTAAATTGACCACCTGGTCTAACAGGGCATCAGCAAACGGTTTGTTGTCTAATACTGTTTGAGACAGCTGAACGACCTGTGCAACGTCATCTGCGCTAGAAAACTCACCAGCATCAAGTTTTGCCTTAACCGTGTTTAGCTCTTTCTCAATCGTAGCCACCAGCTGCTCATCGGTGGCCATGATGTAGATCAAAACATCGTCTATCAGACGTTCAAGATCAGCATCACTAGTATTTTTTAGGGTATTAACCAGGCTAGGCAGTTGAACTAACGCATTTTGCAACTCTGCGTTGGTTTCCTGAAATTGATTAACCAGCTCAGTTTTTTCCTCTAGCAACTGAGCGTCACGGCTAATGAGGGTTTCTAAGCGCGTCCGCTCATCTTTTACAACAAATCCGGGGATTTTTTGGGCTAATTCTCCCTGAATAGATAATTCTTCGGCCAAGGCTTCTTCCAGTGGCTCGTCATTTCTCAGAAGCGTGTAGCGTTCCTTCAGCAGTGCCAGCTCAACTTCTGTATCACTTTCAACTTGGCTGGCAATCAAATCCGCATATTGCTGATACTGACTAACATTGACCGGCTTTCCTTTAATCCCCAAAAACCCAAGGAGTAAAAAAGCGGCGGCTACACCTGTCCCTTTAAAGAGAGAGTCTCGATTCACTAGAAATAACCTCCTAGAATTTTTATCTATATAAGGAGAACGGCCATTGGCTAAAATCACAGGCTTCTAACAACATGATGATGTAGATGACAAGGATCAAACTGGTTACACGACCCTGCCAATGGATAACAGGATCGGATTAAAAGTCACACTATAAAAATACGGGGCGATAATTAGAAATCGGCCTAAACATAAGAGTGATGTAGAGCAATCGCCATCAATAAAACTGACATCCGATTTTGCCCTTAACAGATATAGAAGTTATTTACTGAGAGCTACCCAGTAACAGCACTAATGTGCCGATTTAATTTTGCCATCGCTAAATTTCAGCAAGAGCAAAACTTCTTTATAAAGATGCTCTAGAAGTACCATTAGTTCCGGAAGATACACGTCCATAATCAAGAACATTACATGTATTACCCCTATTTAAAGTGATGATATGACCCATAGTTCAGGGTGACTGACAGGTCTGAAGGCTACCCATGTAAGGCTTAGGGAAACTAGCTGACAACAGGCGCACTATCGACTTTAGTAAACACCAATGACCGCACCTCATTAAGTAGGTCTTGGCGATTAAAATCAGCTTTTTGATACACCCGGACCACACCATCTAAACACTGCTGATCCTTAGCCGTTAGGGTTTTAGCCGTTACAACAATGATAGGAATATCTCTCCAAGTAGGGGTCTGGCGTAGAACCTGAACAAACTCAAAGCCATCCATTCCCGGCATCATCAGATCTAAAACAATCAGGTCAGGTACGGTGTTGCTGAGGTAATCTAGGGCCTGCTGCCCATTAGCAGCCAAGATAACGGACCAATCATGGTGTTGCAAAAACCGCCCCATGATTTCCCTAGCATTAACATCATCCTCAACCACCAAAATTTTAGGGCACGTCCGTTCAGGTAGCTGGGTATCCAAAATAGTCAACAGGCGTATATGGTCAACTGGTTTAGGCACATAATCGGCGGCCCCTAGCTGCTGGGCACGGCCAGCCTCTTCGGCCATCGACAGTACGATAATCGGCACCTCGGCAATCGTTGACATCGCCTTTAGATCTTGCAAAATGGCCCATCCATCTTCTTTGGGCAACATCACATCCAAAATGATGGCATCGGGCAATAGTTCTCCGGCGAGCACCAGGGCCTGCTGTCTATCGACTGCAGATGCGACGCTGTAGCCTGCATCTGTCAACCAGCTTTGCACACTCTCACGAATATCTTCATCGTTGCCAATGACTAAGATAGTTTTTTCCGCAGCTCCATTTGATAAGGCTTGAATAGTTGATATTTCTTCTCGATCAATCAAGCGAATGGGGGGAGCAAAAAAGGTTTCATCGGAGGGTCTATCCACATGCACCGTTTGGGGAATAGTCAGGGTAAATGTAGTTCCCTGACCGTAGGTACTGTCCACAAAGACATCTCCGCCCATCATGGCAATAAACTGTTTGGTAATGGCGAGACCTAATCCTGTGCCACCATACTTGCGCGTAGTCGATGTATCCGCTTGGGTAAAGGCCTGAAAAATCTTCCCCATTTGTTCAGCCGTCATACCTATGCCGGTGTCAGTAACCGTAAACTGTAGGCAGTTCTCCTCACCACCTTCGGCGTTAACCATTACACTTGGTTCAACGGCTAAGGTAATCGTGCCATTTTCAGTAAACTTACAGGCATTGCTCAACAAATTAATCAAACTTTGTCGTAGCTTGACATCATCAGCGTATAAAACACCGATGTCATCAGGACACACCATCGATATCTGATTAAAGTTCTTTTGGGCTAAGGGCTGAATCGTGCCCATAATATCGTCCATAATGGACTTCACACAGATTTCCTCCAAAAAGAGCTCCATACGGCCTGCTTCAATTTTGGATAGATCTAGCACCGAGTTAATTAACCCCAGTAGGTGTTTTCCCGCACCTTGAATTTTTTGCAAGTCGGGAACAAAATCGTCCTCACCGATACTGGTGACATCTTCTTCAAGCATTTCGCTATAGCCAATGATGGCATTCAGAGGCGTCCGCAGTTCGTGGCTCATATTAGCCAGAAACTCACTCTTAGAACGGTTGGCATCTTCAGCCTTCACCCTTGCTGTTTCTGCCGCTTCCATGGCATTTGCTAACTGGGCAGTACGATCTTTGACCCGATTATCCAGATCGCGGTTAAGTTCAAGCAGCTGTTCTTCAGCCTGCTTGCGTTCTGTAAAGTCCTGTAAAAAGATAGACAATCCATCTAGACCAGGATAACCACGCACTAGCAGCCAACGTTCTGTGGGTTCATAGTAGGTTTCGAAACTAACCACCTGTTGATTAGTGGCAACGGCCTGATGGTACTGTTCAGTAAATCGTTTACCCAGAGACTCAGGTAAAACTTTCCAAAAATCTTCCCCCAACAGTCCCGGAATATCACGCTTGAGAATATCGGCTGCCTGGGCATTTACATAGGTAATCACCCATTTTCGATCTAGGGCAATAAAAGCGTCAGTAATGCTTTCTAGTACCTTAACCGTCTTTTGGCTGGTTCGACTCAGCCGATTAATCACCCAAAACGCTACAACACCTGAGCTAGCAAATGACAATACATAGATGAGGGTTCGATAAAATGCGATTCGTTTCTGGGTCGTTTGTTGAATGTCGTCAAACTGGGTTTCGAGGGCTCGAATATTGTTAGTCAGCGGTAGCGCCAGCACCTGATTACTGAGCTGGTCTGCGGCGGGTTTATTGCTTAAGACTAGTTGAACTGATTGGCTTATTTGAAGCTGGGTCTTTGAGGCACTTCCCAGCTTTGGCTCTAGACGCCTGAGTTTTGTTTCAATCTCTGTGACAAGTTTTTTATCGCTGGTTACGGCATAAAGAAACAGATCGTTAAGTAGGGCCTCTACCTCTAGACGGATGTTACCGCTTAGGCCACTCAGCACATTGGGTTCCTGGGACAGCGCCGTCCTTAATTCCGCATGATGGATTTCAAGTTGCTCAACGAGCTGTCGCTTTTCAGCCAGCAGTTCTGCATTAAAGTCTAGCTGTTTCTGTAGGCGGCCTTTGTCATTGGCTGATAAGGAGTTAGGGATTTGTTCCATCAGCTGGACCTGCACTTGCTCTGATTCAAGCAAAGCCGTGTTTAAAGATTGTCCATTTTGTGAAATGGTATAGCGAATATTTTGTAACGCTAGCTGAACCGCCGCTTCATTGACCAAATGATCTGAAATTAGGGCGCTGTAGCCGCGATATTGATCAAAATCAACGGCCAAGCTTTTGAGACCTAAAATTGTTAGGACTGAGAGTGTAGCGACAGCAGGTATACCCTTTAAAAAGTGCTTTCGTCTCACCTCAGGCATCTCCAAAAATCCAAAAATATTGTCTGACTGTTAATCAGAACCGTCTTATACCGCCTGAGCCATGGCTCTAGCCCTAGGGTTTAATCCGAAATCAGCGATAGTGACAGATGCACTAATTGCATTGATGACGATCTGTAGCCGCAAACTACTGGGAGGGTATTTCCCCCAGTACCTTAATCAACAACTTTATTGGTAGTTGATCCGAACATTTACGCACTATGGCTACAAAAGTTCGAAAGTCAGGACACCCTGTTAACAACGGATTCATCTGAAGACATTAGAAAAATCTCTAATGTCATCTCCATACACAGCTCAATAGACTACGTCCGATTAGTTCTGACGATCCTAAGTCTGATTAGGTTGTGTGGTGCTGACTATAAAGCAACACTTTGTCCAACTATGAACTTTTAATGTCTGACGATAACAGTCCACCGTGTTTTTAGATATTTAAGACATCAGGTCATCAGGGGTTGTTCCAGCGGCAGGGCGATGGCTCAGGATATGGCCATCTGCGGTCCATGGATTGAACGCTCAACGGCCTGGGCAATCGGGACTAAGCTAGTTATTAACGCTGCCATCGCGTCTAGGCTGATGGTTTGTCTGGCATCACTCACGGACATCTCGGGTTCTGGATGGCATTCAATCATCAAACCATCAGCCCCGGCTGCGATCGCAGCTCGAGCTAAGGGAGCCACCAGTTCTCGCTTACCCGTGGCATGGCTCGGATCCACAAGGACCGGTAAATGGGTAATTTGCTTAAGCGCAACCACCGCCCCCAGATCGAGCACGTTACGGGTATGGCTATCAAAGCTGCGAATCCCTCGCTCACAAAGAATAATATTGGGATTACCGTGGCTAGCAATGTATTCTGCAGCCATCACAAACTCCTTAACGGTGGCCGCTAAACCACGCTTGAGCAATACAGGCTTATCGATGTCACCCAGGGCCTTGAGCAAATCAAAATTTTGCATATTACGGCTGCCAATCTGTAATACATCCGCATGGGGCAGTAGCGTCTCAATTTGGTGAATGGCCATGACCTCCGTAACCACTGGCAGACCATAGCGTTTCCGCATAGCTGAGAGAATATCCAAACCCACATCGCCTAACCCTTGGAATGCATAGGGTGACGTGCGGGGTTTGTAAATGCCACCGCGCAATCCCTGGATAGGTAGATGGGCTTGGGCAATCGTTTCCATCTGGGCCATGCTCTCAATGGAGCAGGGGCCGCCTACGATAAATAGATTTTTGCCACCGACAGTAACACTGGGGGTAATGGCAATTTCACTCGTGTGATCAGCGTTGGTCTTAGCAACAAGTTTGGCATCCTTCATGGGGTTAGAAAAATAAACAACTAAAAAACAAAAAGCCCGCAGCCTTTGTAGGCTCCGGGCAAGTCAGTACAGCAAAACAAGCACTACCTACCCGGTGGCGGCGTAAAAAAGAAACCTGTAAATTGCCAGCTATAGCGAACGATCATGGTGCTCAGACTGAAGATGAAGATTAGAAACTAGCCACGTCAACCCATAAAACAAAACCGCAGAGCTTGCACTCTGCGGTTCACCGGCGTCCCATGCTAGCGCTGGGGTTCATGGCCGGTGAACCTGGCTAAACCAAAAGTAAAAAAACGTGCGCCGCATAACCTTTGAAGAGGTGAAATGGTTTTCTTCGAATATGTGTAAGGTAGCGCGCCAATTTCAAACCGTCAACTAACGGTTACCCCGTACCCGGCTATATCACAGCAATACATTCAATTTCGACCAGCACATCCTTAGGCAGACGAGCGACTTCAACACAGGCTCTAGCAGGTGCCGTGGCCTCGTCAAAGTAAGTGGCATAGACACCATTCATGGTGCCAAAATCATTCATGTCTTTTAGAAATACGGATGTTTTGACCACATCGGCCAGGGTAGCCCCAGCCGCCGATAAAACAGCACTGAGGTTATCGAGACATTGCTTGGTTTGAACCGCCACATCCCCATCTCCCACTAACGCTCCACTGCTGGGGTCCAGGGCCACCTGCCCTGACGCAAACACCATTTCCCCCGAGGCCACAATGGCCTGGTTGTAAGGCCCGACGGGGGCAGGAGCCTGCTCAGTCTGAACGATGCGACGAACCATGATGTGACCTTAAATAACCAGCCAAAGTATTTTACCGGAAGGGCAACAACATGCAGCAGGATAGGACCCACACCATGGATGTTATTTTTTAGATAGATAGAAAAGATTTGCCCGACACTGTCCTAATTCATGACTGACCTTAATCGTATTACCGAGCTTTATCAGGAATTTCCTGGAAAGTTTCGCAGCGTCATCCTGAGCACCGTCAGCGCCGATGCCAGCCCCCAGGCCAGCTATGCTCCCTTTATAATTGACGACGATAAGAGCATCTATATCTACATCAGTGGTTTGTCCGCCCACACGGCCAACCTCAAGCAAACCGGTCGGGCTAGCGTTCTTTTTATCGAAGATGAGGCCGACACAAAAGAGATCTTTGCCCGTCGCCGTTTAACCTATGAATGCGCCGCCGCTGCCTTGCCCCGTGACACCCCCCAGTGGCAAACGTTAATTGATCGCTTTGAGCAGCAATTTGGTCAGGTTATTGGCCTCATGAAAGGCCTGTCTGACTTTCAGTTGTTTCAATTAAAGCCCCAAGCAGGGCAATTTGTGATCGGCTTTGGAGCCGCATATCGAGTTAATGTCAATGACCTCAATAGTCTAGAACCCAGACGCCAAAGCTAAGCCCCAGTTAGGTCTCAGGATTTGCCAATACCCCGTTGAGAAAAATATCCGCCAGCGTCTCTGCCAGCTCTTTCATATCCTGGGGTGAACTGGCCTCATCGGCTAGGGTCGTTTGGCTAAATCCGGCAACGGTAAACATCCCTAAGAAAATCCTAGCCACCACCCGAGGGTTCATGGGGCGATAGGTGCCTCGGTCCATGGCTGTTTGGAAAAACGCTTCGGCCACGTCGGTCATTTTAGAGATGACTTCGGCTTGCACCCGCTCCCGTAGCTCCGGATGAAACTGCGCTTCCATAAAACACACCCGCAGCATATCGGTATTGGCAGACAGATTGAGCATCCGTTTGCGCATCACCTTACCAATGGCCTTATAGTTAGCCATCTCACTCAGCTCAGTGAGAAGATCGGTGAGTAATTCTACCCACCCTCGAGTGGCCACCTCGATCAAAATAGCTTTTTTGTTTTCAAAGTGCCGAAACAGAGTGCCCTCGGCCACCCCTGCCGCTTGGGCTAGATCTCTAGTAGTGGTTCCACCATAGCCCCGTCGGGCAAATAGCCGCTGAGCCGCCTCAAGAATTTTCTCTTGGGTATCGTCTTGGGACGACGTCAAGGTTTTAGCAAGTTGCATAGGGTAGGGTACGACACGTACGGGTAGGAAACTGGCGTTGCGGATTGTCTCCTACACCAACAACGACAAACAAAGGCCAAATGCCTTTGGGTTATTTTCTATTGTGAGCTGCGCAATAACGCCATTGGTTAACAGAAGCTTACAATCACCCACCGCTGGCCAGTCCTGACCCATATGACGTCAAGACTGACCCCGTGAGCGCGGCTTAGAGCCTATCTGTAGGCTGAGGCTAAAACTGTGGCATCACAGCGAATGTGACTGTCCACCACATGGCAAGCGGTATCGCCTAGGCACACACCCATGCCACGAGCCGTCTTAACCAACGGATCGCTGGGGTTGACCGCTTGGTATTCAGCAATGGCATCGGCAATGGGCACATGGACCACCTGACGGTTTTGCCAGCTCACCATGTGGTCATACTTGCCAGCAGCAATCAGGTCTACAGCCTCCACGCCAAAGGTGGTGGCTAGCACCCGATCTAAGGGCGATGGTGTCCCCCCTCGCTGCACATGCCCCAGAACAGTGACGCGGGTTTCGGCACCGATGGTTTCGGTAATTTGATCAGCCAGGTATTCACCAATGCCCCCTAAACGGCTCTGGCCAAGACGGTTTGTCTGGACAACTTTCTCACCCGCTTCGGTACATACGGCCTCCGCCACAATGATGGTGGCAAAGTTGCGTTTGAGGCCCTTGATGGTTTGGCAAATGTTATCGATGGAGTAGGGGATTTCAGGAATAAGAACGATATCGGCCCCACCTGCGATACCGGCATTGAGGGCAATGTGGCCAGCGTCTCGACCCATTACCTCTAAAATCATCACCCGAGAGTGGCTAGCGGCGGTGAAGTGTAAACGGTCTAAGGCTTCAGTGGCAATGTTTACAGCGGTATCAAACCCGATAGAACGCTCGGTACAGCCAAGATCGTTATCAATGGTTTTGGGAATACCCACGAGGTTAAGGCCCCCCTGTTGGGCAAGGCGACGCAGTATGGCCATACTGCCGTCACCGCCAATGCCAATCATGGCATCTAGACCTAGCAGGTGATAGCCGTCGATGATTTCTTGGGAGCGATCGCAAGTGGTTCCATCGGGTAGTGGAAACGCAAACGGGTTACCTTTATTGGTTGTTCCCAGGACGGTACCACCCGCTCGGAGTAAATTGTGGGTGCTCGATATATCAAACTCCACATATTCGGGGGGACGGGCCATTAAACCTTGGGTAGCGCGGGAGATTCCCACTACTTCCCAACCATAACTGTCAGCCCGATGCACCACAGCTCGCAGGGCGGCAGTAAGTCCGGCACAGTCTCCGCCACTGGTTAGTAGGCCAATTCGTTTAATGTCCTGATGCTTTCCCATAGTGTCTAAACTCACTGTAAAATCGCGTTTTCAAGACTACAGGGTTTAGTTACGCCTACCTAGGCAAAGCCATCATTCTGAGAAATTATTGATAGGAAGATATACTCTGCAACATTTTTGTGTATACCAGTTACGGTTTTTGTTGGTATATCAAGGGTTTAGCTAAGTCCGGAGATGTTCTAAGTAACAAACAAAATTCCGGGGAGAACCGCTTAGTTGACGTAAACTATCGGGTGTAATTACTGATGACAACCGTCGGTTTTATTGGCGGTTGATTTATCTTTACCAGAATTTGTTCCTGGACCATCAACCAACCTTAATAAAGCAATCTCAACAATATTGTTTTGGTAAACGCCTGCGTCCTAACCCACATTTTTGATGGGGGAAGACTATAGTCGGCGTAACGGCAAATTAAACTGAAGCACCGTTAAGTGCGTGTTTATTTGTACGGATATCAGGTCATCTTCCGGTTAGGTCTACTAATCTCTTGTTAAGAACAATAAGGTTAAGGTTTTTTACTACGGAATACGATGGCAAACGCCATTCTAAGGACTGTTATAGGGGCACTGGTAGCGTCCACAGCTGTTATTGGTTCAGCCGCTCAGTCAGCCACTGCCCAGGGATTTACTGGTAGTTTTGCTCCCGAGCAATGGGAGCTGTTTAACAGCAGCCCGGCATTTCCTAATATTGATAATTCACAAATTACTATTAATAATATTCCCCTGGCTCCATTTAACGGCTCGGTGGATTTTACGAATGCACCGGATTCGCTCACGTTGGTGGGTAGCAATCAGTCGGCCATTTTGGAGCAGTTGGGATTTAGCTGTAATTCCCCAGATCTGCCGGTTTCCGTACTATTTTTGTGCGATACCAGCTTTACCACCGTGTTTGTCACCGTGCCCGAGACCAGTATTCTGTCGTTTGACTGGGACTACACCACAGCCGATGCTCTAGGACCTGCCTTTGACCCCTTCGGTTTTGCCCTAGGTAACTTTCCCCCCACTGACCCCAATGCCGATGGCTCATTTACTGAGCTTATCGATCGCAGCGGCTCCTCTCAGCAGTCTGGGACGGCCTCGGTTGAGGTGGCGGCTAACCAGATATTTGGATTCCAATTCGGGACTGCCGATAACCAGGGCGGTCGCGCGACTACTATCATCAGTCAGTTTCAGGTTAGACCTATTAACCCGCCTGACGAGCCCGTCTCGGTACCGGAGCCGATGTCTGCAGTTGCGATCGCAGCCATCACCGGTCTCGGTCTACGCCTCAGTAAAACCGCTCGTTCTGGAAAATAGGCGATAGCCCGCAAAACAGCCTGCGGTGGAGCGCGCTATGTTTCAGCCCCCAGGGTCATGGGCGGTTTGACAATGGCCTCCCCCGTTTCTGGATCAAATAAATGGATGTGCTCAACTCGAATACCGAGGGTCAGGTTGTCCCCCAGCCGAGGCACCTGCTCATCAGTACCATCCAGCCGCACTAACAGTATATTTTCGTTGTTATCAGCGGCGGCAGTCGAGCTATCTAAATCTACAGTGAGATA
>CALBPH010000736.1 GCA_937899365.1 uncultured Leptolyngbya sp. | reverse complement strand
GATGGTGGCTGTTGTGGTGCCATTGACGATAAAGTCAGCGGCATCAACATTTTGAACCCCTTCATTAAAGGTGACTTGAAATACCAGACTATCGTCGCTGGTTGTTGCACTACCTGGTGTTAGTCGCTCAATACTAAGGAGCACCGGATCTTCTGGGTTGTTTGTAACGGTGTAGACCTCATTGCTGCCTGTGGGAGGTGCCACAGGAACGGCCACATTTGCCAGGTTTGTAATATTTTGGTTTGCAGCTAAGGCTAGATTTACAGACCCATTGAAGGTCGCTAAATCGCCGCCGCTGATTGTAATGTCGTAGACGCTGTTGTTAGTGACGGCAACAATGCTAGTGACAGTCGCCGTTGTGCCACCATTGACAATAAAGTCGGTGGCATCAAGATTTTGAACGTCTTGGCTAAAGGTAATTCGAAAGACAAGGGTGTCGCTGTTAGTGGTCTCACTGGCTGGGACCAGTCGCTCAATGCTAGTGAGCTCTGGCGCTGCATTTGGGTTGTTGCTAACCGTATAAGTCTCGTCTGTGGCAGGTTCTCCAGCAGGTAAGGGATTGCCTGCGGCATCAGTGATGTTCTGATTAGCAGCAAGGTCAAGCCCGACAGTACCGTCGAAATCAGCTAGATCGCCACCGGTGACAATAATGTCATAGACGGTGTCACTAATTTGGACAAACCCTGTGACGGTAGCGGTGGTGCCGCCGGTCACAACAAAGTCGGCAACATTAACGTTTAGAACGGCTTCTTCAAAGGTGACGCTAAATCCGAGACCGTCTGCGTCAGTGATTTCTGTAACAGGAGCTTGTCGTTGGTTGCTGAGCAGGGTGGGTGGAGTCGTGTCCCCGGTTTGGTCACCACCGCCCAGTGTATAAGAGTCGTTTCTACCGGTGGGGGGTGCAGTGGGGACAGCACTGCTGTCGCCTGCGTCAGTAATGTTTTGGGTGGGTGCTAGGGCAATACCCTCATCGCGACTGAACGGAGAGATGTTAGCCCTCCTTACAATAATGTCTTATTGAGCTCTAGTGTTGTTAACGCTCTCAAGGGGGTTAACAATGGTGGCTCCGCTTGTCCCTGTAACAACAAAGTCGTCAATCGTAACGTTATTAACATCGCCTGAAAACGTTGCTCGGAAGACGAGTTCGTTGTCTGCAGCAAAGTTAGGATCATTTATATCGTCGCGGATATTAATTCTTTCTAGGACTGCCATTGGGTGAATATATTGAGTAAAGAGTTAGGGGTTTCTTCAGGCCGCCCCTTGCAAACAAGACTGTTTGTATGGCTCTGACTCATGCGATGTATCTAGAACCTGCCGGTGCTATTGCGCACGTGCAGAACAGATTTTCACAAGAAAATCAGTGAGCTAGGACGGCTCACTCCATATATTCACGTAGATAATTATTGAGCCTGATTAAAGCCCTTAGGGTTATGGATGCTTAATACGGTCATAAAAGGACTATGAGGAAGTTTTACTTAGGGAAACTCCCGTTACTGAGCTGTTAAGATGCGATCGCACCCCTGGCCATTTGCAATTCCTGAATTCGCTCCAGGGTACCGGCGGGAATGGCAGAAATCAGTTGTTTGGCGTATTCCTGCTGCGGATTGTTATAAATTTCATCGGCGGGGCCCAATTCTTCCAGGCGACCCTGGTTCATCACCATGATGCGGTCGCTCATGAATTTCACCACACCCAGATCGTGGGAAATAAACACATAGGTCAGGCCAAACTCTGCCTGGAGCTCCTTTAGCAAATTAAGCACCTGGGCCTGCACCGATACATCTAGGGCTGAGACTGATTCATCGCAAATAATAAATTTGGGGTTGAGGGCCAGGGCACGGGCAATGCAGATGCGCTGACGCTGACCACCGGAAAACTCATGGGGAAAGCGATTGACACAGCCAGGGTCGATATCTACGCGCTCTAGTAGGTAGGCCACCCGTTCTTTAAGATTGCGGCGACTGCGGATGACCCGATGAATCTTGAGCGGTTCAGCAATGGCTTTGCCAATGCTCATACGCGGGTCGAGGGAGCTAAAGGGATCTTGGAAGATGACCTGCATCTCACGGCGTAGCCGGCGCATTTCGCCTTTGGGCAACTGTCGAATGTTGCGACCTTCAAAGAAAATATTGCCCGCCATGGGTTCCACTAGTCGTAGCAAGGCACGACCTAGGGTGGTTTTGCCACACCCTGATTCGCCGACGAGACCAAAGGTTTCCCCCTTATAGACATCAAAGGAAACATCATCGACGGCCATAAAGGTGCGGGTGGTTTGGCCAAAGCCGCCTTTGACTGGATAGCCGACTTTGAGATTTTGCACGGTGATTAAGGGGGGCTCGCCACTGATTTTTTCTAATCGGCTAGCGGTTTCGTCCGTGCTGATTTCTGCGGTGAGTGTGGTGGCTTCATTGGCATCGAAGTGGCGGGCAAAGATTTTGACATCGCCGTCGGGTTCCTCTTGCACCTGCATGTAGTCGGCGACGGTGGGCAGCTTGCGTAGGCGCTGCTCAGGTCGGGGGCGACAGGCCAATAACCCTTTGGTATAGGGATGTTCTGGCTGGGAAAAAATTTGATCCACTGAGCCATATTCGACGATTTTGCCGCGATACATGACGGCTACATCGTCGGCAATTTCGGCGATGGTGCCCAGATCGTGGGTGATGAAAATCATGGACATGGAGCGCCGGTCCCGCAGGTCTCGTAGCAGATCTAGGATCAGGGACTGAACGGTGACATCAAGGGCTGTGGTGGGTTCATCGGCAATCAGCAGTGAGGGGTTACAGGCGATGGCCATGGCAATCATGACCCGCTGGAGCTGGCCGCCGGAGAGCGGATGGGGATAGCGCGTGAGGATTGAGTGCTTTCGTTGCTGGACAGCGCGGGCAATGGCGTTGCGATCGCTAATCCGCTGCTCTACGGCTACTAGGGTACTCAGCTCCTCATCACTCGGCAGAAGCTTGACCTCTTGGAGGCTAGCAATTGCCTGCTTTTCAGCCTCTGCCTTTGTGATGGCTTGATGTTGCTGAATGGCCTCGATGAGCTGAAATCCGCAGGTATAAACCGGATTTAAGGAACTCATCGGCTCCTGAAAAATCATGGAAATTTGGCCCCCACGGTAGTTCTGCATTTGCTTTGGGGAGACCTGACATAAATCTACGGGCGCTGTGCCAGCCTGTTCTGCAAACAGAATCTCACCATGGGTGATCCGGCCTGGGGGGTTAGGGACTAACCCCATGACAGATAGGGATGTGACGGATTTACCCGAGCCAGACTCACCCACAATACCCAGGGTGCGCCCCCGCTGTACCTGAAAGGAAATGCCATCGACCGCTTTGATCACGCCGTTGGCCGTGTCAAATTCGACCTTTAGATTGCGGACATCGAGGATGGTTGCGCTCATGGAGGATACGTAGTGCTACTGGACTTAGACAGGAACCCGCGGATAGTTAGGAAATAATCGGGTGTTAAGGCTTAATTATCTGTCATGTCGGAAAACCTGTGGTTGTCTGTGTATCTATTTTGGGTAAGACAACTATATTTGATTTAGAGTTAGACATTGAGACTTCGGCAAATCTGCGCTAGTGCGAGTGTGCAAAGGATCGGTATGTTGAAATAGCCACTGCTTTAGCAAAAAAGCCCATATTCTGTGGGTATGACTCGTGTATGGCGACTGTGTAGGCTTAGTTAGCCAGAATCATAGCAATCCTTCGCCATTGATTGTTGAATGTTGTCTCTACTCCCATCATGGCCCAACTTGCGATCGCAGTTTTGATCGTTATTATCGGTTCCGCTATATGTTCCGGTACTGAAGTGGCGCTGCTGTCTATTCCCCTACTCAAAGCGCGGCAGCTTGCCCAAAATCGTAATCCAGCCAATGTTGCTTTATTAGCCATCCGGGAAAAGGTCAACCGGCCCATTGCCACCATTGTCATATTAAATAACGTATTTAATATAGTCGGGAGCTTCATTGTTAGTCGTTTGGCGGCCGATCTCTTTGGCAACCTGATGCTGGGAATTTTTTCTGGCCTTCTTACATTTCTGATCATTCTGTTTGCCGAAATCCTCCCCAAAACAATTGGTGAACGCTACGCGGAGCAGTTTGGCCTGTTGGTGGCTATCCCAGTACGCAGCTTGACCTGGCTGATGACGCCCATCATTTTGGTCCTAGAAAAACTGACAGCACCGCTGGTTAGGGGCAATCAACGCCCCGTCACCAATGAAGCAGAGATCAAGCTTCTAGCCATGTTGGGCTACCAGGAAGGGTTGATAGAAGATGACGAAGCTGAAATGATCCAAAAGGTCTTTCGGATGAATGATATCGCCGCAGAAGATATCATGACGCCGCGAGTCGCACTCACCTACATCGAGGGGCATCAGTCTTTAGAGTCGGCGCAGCAGGAAATTATGCAGTCGCAGCACAGCCGGATTATTGTCACCGGAGAGGATCTGGATGATGTGTTGGGGGTAGCCCTTAAGGCTGAACTCTTGGCCGCCTTAGTCCAAGGGCGAGGGCAAGATCCCGTAACTAGCTGTATGCGCCAAGCCAGATATATTCCAGCGACCGAACGCTCCGATAAGCTACTCAATACCTTTCAAACTGCCCGCGAGCATCTCATGATTGTGGTGGATGAATATGGGGGAGTGTCCGGTGTGGTCACTTTAGAAGACGTGCTAGAGGTGCTGATTGGTGAAATTGTGGACGAAACAGATCGCAATGTAGACCTTCAGGCCTTAGCGCGACAACGGCGGCGACGGTTGCTTCAGCGTCAAGGGTTTCAAACGGATTTAAAACGCAACTGATAGACCAAAGTCAGGGGCACGCAATAAATTAGCCGTTGCTGATTTAGAGAATGAACTGAGCAGACTAGATACGCGGCAACGCCAATGTGATCAACGCTATAAAACTATTCCAAAGCTATTCCAAAGCTCAGCAATGCCAAAAATCAAGCTCAAACGTTTTGACCCAAGGCTGAGGCGAGGTATTGGATACAACGGTTGATTTCGTCTGTCATATAAAACTGACCGGGTGCCAAGGATTCAAAAAAATCTTGAGCCAGTGGGTTATTAGGCATAATCACCAACGGTTTTTGGGCTTTGAGCGCTAAGGCGATTTCGGAAACAGTGCCAAGACCCAGCCCGCAGGCGATAATGCCGTGGCTAGAGAGCACATTGATGACATTGCGAGCACTACCCATGCCCGTGACGATGGGTATAGTGACTCCACTGGCAACTTGAGAGCCTTGGTCATCCGGTAAAATTCCCAATACGGTGCCTTCCACGGAGGCTGCACCACGACTGGCGGCTGCCATTATGCCCACGGGACGGCCCCCGGTCAGCAGTACCCATCCTTGTTGAGCGATGGCTTTGCCGAGGGCCTGGGCAAGCTGTTGTTCGGGCTCTGGGACATGATGGCTGGGTCCCATGATGCCAATGATGGTTTGGCTGGTCATTCTAAGGGGTAGTTACTGTTATGAATGGTCAGGGTGTTGGCACCGGGGCTGACTGGATAGGAGAGAGGTTAATAATCTTTAAACTTTTATCACTAGCCTCTGCTGTGGCGCTGGCCTAATGTGTCCGGCATGAAGGTTATCTGCCATGAACTACTAGTTGCTAGCTCCATTGTGAATGCCTACTTAAGTCTCGTCAGTTCGCTACATGAGCGGTCGATAATATCTATTTTTGATTGCTATGTTAGGTATATTCTGACGATTTATCACTGACCGTAAGACCTTGCTCCCTGGGCTAGAAACTTACTTTCAAATCGTCCGCTTACCCACTTCTATTCACCTATGTTCCATCCTGCTCGTATGGCGTCTCGGCTGCCTCGGTTTGCTCCGTGTGTTCCGTTTGTCAGTGGTTTAAAGGCGATATATTTGCACCGATGGCGGTCAGTGATAGCAGGTGGTGCGGTAACGTTGGGCGTTTTGTTCGGTATGCCCGTGGAAGCCGCAGAGCGGATCAATATTCAAGTGGGGCCCATCAGACAGACGCTCCACATAAGCGATCTTGAGGAATTTGCGAAAACGGGGCAGATTCCAGCTCGTTTAGGACTTAATCAGGCGCTGCTAACCCCTGAACACCAGGCGAGGCTCAACAACCGAGTGGCGCTTGATCCCGTCATGGCTGATCGCATGGTGGCTGATATTTTGGCATCGCCGAATGGGGAGCTGTTGCTGGATTCTTTAGCTAGGGTTGCACCTGACCTGACGGTGGATCAAATTCGGGGGGCCATCCGTTTGGCTGCGAAGCAGACCCATGGGTTAAACATGCTGGGGGTATTGAGAGCGGTGCCCCAGGATACGTTGGATGTGGATTTAACGGCAGCATTAGCGCTGGTGTCGCAGCTCAATCTATCGCGATTAGAAGGTGATGCGCTGAGCACCGTGCTAGAGCAAGAACTTTTGGTGAGTGATGACATCGATCTGCCAGACGATATTGAGCCCACAGTCGTTGGCCCCATGGAGGTCAACCAGCGCTCATTTAAATTTGTCGATACCGAGCGCAACCGGTTAATTCCGTTAGATGTGTATGTGCCAGATCAGGCCATTGTGGAAGATGCGCCGTTGGTGGTGCTTTCCCATGGGTTTGCGGCCGATCGGCGTTTTCTGACCTATGTCGGTAAACATTTGGCCTCCCATGGAGTGACTGTCGTAGCCCTAGAGCATGTGGGCAGTAATGTTGAAGCGCTCAATAATACCCCGATAGATCCGGCGGCCCTTGAAGAACCTAGCCGTATTTTGCCAGCCAGTGAGTTTCTAGATCGACCTCGCGATGTTACCTATGTGCTAGATCGCATGGCGTGGATGGAGCAGGTTTCACCCACCTTGGGGGGGAAATTTGACCCTGAGCGGGTGGTGCTGATTGGCCATTCCCTGGGGGGATATACCGGCTTCGCCTTAGCCGGTGCCCAGCTAGACTTATCAGCGCTGCCCCCTTTTTGTGACAGCTTGACACCGGTGGGGCTATCGCCAGCGGATTGGCTACAGTGTGCTGCGGTTGACCTGCCGGAGGTGGCGGCGGACTTAAGCGACGATCGCATTGTCCAGGTGATTGCTATGAACCCACTAGTCGGGCGGTTATTTGGGCGTAGGGGGCTCAAGGATGTAGCGGTGCCCAGCATTATTCTGACGGGGACAAAGGACGGGGTAACCCCCACATTGGCTCAGCAGCTGGGACCGTTTAATCAGCTCAGTGGCCTCGATAATCATCTCATTGCGGTCATTGGGGGAACTCACCTGAGTGTGGGAGATCCTGACAATGTGAATGAATCGTTGACTCAGATTCCATTTATGCCTGAGCTATCGGGGGAGCAAACCACCAGGCGAAGACAGTATCTATAGGCTCTGTGCTAGAGAGTGGTGATGCAGCAGACCGATGAGGCAGATACCTACAGCGCCTTTTTAAACCCCGCCTATGCCCAGGGGTTTTCTACGGGCACTCTGCCGCTGCGCATGACCCAAACCTTACCTGAGAGCGTACAGGGCTGGTTAAGAACGGTGGCCCCTGAGCATGCCCGTGCTGGCGGTGAGACACTGAGGTCATGGGTCCATTTGAAGACCTTTGATACTAGGAAGTCGGTGGGCAATGTGCATCGTCGGATGATGGCTTATTTGCGTCAGGAGCAGGTGTCGATTACGGTCCTTTATTGGCCGATGGGACTACCGTGGATTTAGGGGGCTTGTAAATCGAGGAGGGCGGCGGCTTCCCTTGGGCTGACCAGGCTATTGGCACAGAGGATGCCAGAGGCGGCAACGGCAGGCACGCCAATGCCGGGCAGGGTGCTGTCCCCTACTCGGTAGAGACCTTTGATCGGTGTTTTGCAGCCTGGAAATAGGCCCTGACCAGCTGAGATCGCAGGGCCGTAGGTACCTTGGTGACGGCGGAGAAAGCGCTGGTGGGTGAGGGGGGTGCCAATGAGTTTGAGGGTGATGCGATCGCAAATATCCGGCACCACCTTCTGCAAAGCACGAATGAGGGGCTCCACCTTAGCTTCTTTTTTGGCCCCATAGTTTTCGTCACGTTGCCAGCCAGCATAGGGCTCTAGGGTATAGGCATGCACCACATGGTGACCGTCGGGGGCCAGGGATGGATCGAGCACCGACGGAATCGAAATCATACAGGTGTTGCCGGGGGTCGTAATGTCTTGTTCCGTATCATGGACAACCACGTGGTGAATGGTTAACTCCTCTAATCCCTGGGCGCGAATGCCCAGATGTAGGTGCATAAAGCTATCGACAGCCGCCGTTGCTAGCGATGTTTGGCGGTACTGAGGTGGCAGATCTGCCGCGGCGAGAAGATGATTGCAGGTATCCCAGAGAGTGGCGTTGGAAATAACCTGGCCAGCGCGAATGCGTTCTCCTGTTTTAAGGACGACGCCTTGGGCTTGGGTTTGCTCAACCCAGACTTTATCTACATGGGCCCCCAGACGCAGCTGACCGCCCCAGCGTTTTAGACCCCTCACTAACGCATCGATAATGGCACCGCTGCCGCCGATGGGATAATCGATCACCGACTCGGCCCGCTCACCAAACATAAACGCCATTTCAGGGGCAACGGTCTGGTGGGCTTTCATGCCAGAGAGCAAGAAACATTCCAAATCAATCAGCCGTCGTAACCATGGGTCTTGGACTGTTTCATCCACAAAATCCCCCATGGAGCGACCTAACCCCCGTAGCTGAGGCAGTAGCTGTGCCATTGCTTTAGGAAATCGCTGTATTAGCAATGGCAATAGCCAGCCATCTGCCCGTAGGGCCAGGGTGGGAATTGCCCCCAGGGGCCGGTAAATGGCCAGCATTTTCTTTGTCAGCGTCTTTAGCTCTTGGGCCGCCTGGGGGCTAATCTGTGCCAGCGATGCCTGATACTGTTCGGCATTGCCATATATGGCCAGGGTTCTATCGGGAAAGTGGTAATGCCCTAAGGGGTCGTAAGCTACCGCTGTAATCGACTCACCCAGGGCATTCAACACCTCTCGCAGAGGATTGCAAGACGTAGGATCGGCCAAACCGCAATAAAAAGACGGTCCGGAGTCAAAGGTAAATCCCTGACGCTTAAATGCATGGGCGGCCCCACCAGGCAATGTATGACTTTCACACACCAACACCCGCCGACCATAGCGGGCAAGTAAGCCTGCTGCCACCAGACCACCGATGCCGCTACCGATCACAACGACGTCATAGGATTCCATAGAGTTATGAGCTTATTTGTAGAGACGAGCTATGAACTGTCTCTACAATAAGGCCGTAATCAGTCCGTCTATCGGATTAAAATCTGCTCGATATCCGTCAGATACCCACGCACAGCGATTTCTTCGTCGGGGTGGATATCCTTCAGTTGATTGATCCGCCAATGGGTAGATCGTTCAAGTTCTTGAGTTTCGTGGAGCAGCCGTAGGTACTCATCGGTCGCTTCCGGCTGATTACTGATTTGGTTGAGGCGCTGTGTAATTGCCTCACGTTCTCGTCCACAGTGCTCCTTGGCCGCTTGGATCTGGGCCTTGGCACCACCGGATTTGACCACGGCATAGACGTCCATCAGCCGCTGATACTTGTCTAAATAGCTGGAGTCAACGTCTTGAACGATGGGATGGCTGAGCACATCCCCAGAGTTGGCACGACGTTTTCGTTGCAACCACCACTGTAGGATTACAGGAATGGATGTTTCACTGATAAAGCTCTTTTCGGAAAGTAGATGCATAGTTACAAACCTAATGGACTAACCAGGAAGGTTGAAGCTAATTCCCCAAGGAGTAAGATCAATGGGGGTAATATTTAATACTAAGGCGTCATTGGCACACTTGGTGTCTTATTTACGGACATCCTTAATAATGTCTGTTTGGTGTGGCTTAGAGCGCCAAGTGATTCCCTTTAAGGGGGATTTGTCAAGATCTCTAATCGCGTAATTTGGCACAATGCTTAAAGCAATCTTCTTCGGTTTCCACGGTGTCATCATCAACGACGATGATGTCCATCCCCAGCTGATTGCTCAGTTGTTGCTAGCTGAAAATCTGCGATTTGACCTGGATGAGTACAGGGAGATGTATCTGGGCCAAAGCGATCGGGCTCGCCTGACGGCAATTTTGCAAACTCGGGGTCGCTTTGTGCGCGATGAGTATTTGGATGCACTACTGCGAAAGAAGTCAGAAGGGTATGGTGAATGGCTGCGATCGCAATCTAAACTAGCTCTCTATGCGGGGCTCGATGATTTGCTCTATCGCATTCGCAGCAAGCAATATGCCACAGCTATTGTCACCGGTGCCCAGCGCACTGATGTGGAGCAGGTGTTAGCAACGGCTAAGCTCACCGATCAATTTTCATTGGTCGTTTCTGCTAGCGATATGCCGGTATCGGCTAGTAAACCATCACCGGAGAGTTATCTGGCGGCCATTGATCAATTAAACGTACTGGATTCTAATCTTGCCCTCACTCCCCAAAACTGTCTGGCCATCGAATCGTGCTTTGCCGGGATTGAAGCAGCTAAGGCGGCGGGTATTCCCGTTGTGGGGGTGGCCCAAATTTATCCATATCATATGATTCAACGCTGTGCGACCTGGGCTGTGGACTACCTAAACGAAATTGACTTTGATTGGATTGCTCCACGGTATGAAGGGGGATCGAATACCGCTACCATGGGAAAGGCCAGCCGTGTAGCCGATCCAGGGAGTAGTTGATGATGAAAGTGGCAGTAACTGGGGCAACGGGATTTGTTGGATCACGTTTAGTGCACCGACTCCATGATGCGGGCCACCAGATTAAAGTATTTGCCCGTAACCCTGAGCGGGCTAGGAAAGTATTTCCAACGTCTGCCTACGATCGGGTGGAGATTGTTGGCTATACTCCCCAACAGTCAGGTGACTGGCAGGCTTCCATTTCTGGCTGTGATGGGGTGATTAACCTGGCTGGAGAGGCCATATCAGAGCGATGGACTCCTGAGCGCAAGCGTGAAATTATGAACAGCCGCGCCATCGGTACCGAGAAGCTGGTGGAGGCCATTGGTATGGCTGATGTAAAGCCTAAGGTGATGGGCAGTGCTTCTGCCATTGGTTTCTATGGCACCAGTGAAACGGCTGAATTTTATGAAACGAGTGAGCCGATCAAACAGGATTTTCTTTCCCAGGTGTGTCAGGCGTGGGAAAAGGCGGCGGAAAAGGTAACGGCCTATGGCACACGGCTGGTAACGGTGCGTATCGGTTTTGTGCTGGGGATGGGGTGTGCGAGCGCAAAAATGCTCACACCTTTCCGACTCTATGCGGGTGGTCCCATCGGCAGCGGCAAGCAATGGTTTTCCTGGGTCCACCGCGATGATCTAGTGAGTCTATTTATGCAGAGTCTGACCGATGACAACATGTCTGGTGTCTATAACGGTACTGCCCCTCACCCGGTGCGCATGGCCGAGATGTGCGATGCCCTGGGTAAAGTAATGAATCGCCCCTCCTGGCTGCCAGTACCTGATTTCGTCATTGAGACGCTGCTGGGAGACGGTGCTGTTGTTGTACTCGAGGGCCAGAAAGTGCTACCCGAGCGGACGCAGTCAACCGGGTTTTCCTATGCCTATCCCAAGGTAGAAACCGCGTTGCGAGACATTGTGGTGGAATAGCAGGCACTTTCAGTAGACAACCAGATCTACTGCACAACTTGAGCACCGTGGCTGCGAGGATCATCCGATGACCCTGATGTTTCTAATGGTGTTTCCACTTCTGAGGTTTGTCCTGCAGCTTGGGCATAGGGCAATTTTTCCCCCGCCACAAGCGCCGTCAAATTTTCCGCTAGTACTGCTCGAGGAATTTCACCGATGGCCGCGCCTGCGTCGCCACCGGTTTGATCTAAAAAGGCAAAGTGCGGAATGCCATCTACGCGATAGTGGAGCATTTCCGGTAGCCATTTGGTGTTGTCCACATTGAGCATGACAAAGTTCACATCCTGCTGATACTCAGTCTTTAGCTGTTGTAGATCCCCCGCCATCGCCTGGCAGCTAGTACACCAGTTAGCGTAAAACTCCATCAGTGTGGGTTTGCCATTAGTCATTGCCCGTTCCAGGGGAATAGCGACTTCGGCCATTTCCGATAGGGAAACGGCGGGTGTCCGGGTTTGCAGCCCCAAAACCACTGCCACACTTAAAACAGCGGCTACGGCCACCACGACAAAATTTCGTAGTCGTTGGGCCAAATTACCAGATTCGGGGGAGTTAACCGACATAGAATAAAAAAGCGCCTAGGGCGTTACTACAGCATCTTCTCCAGTCTAACGGAATGAAAAAGCGCGTTACCCTGACATTTCCTAAACAGACGGTGAATATGCCCATCACCTATCGGCTAGCTAAAGATTTTAATGTGGCAGCCAATATTATTCGGGCTCAAGTAGCCCCAAACCAGGTGGGCAAGGGTGTTATTGAGCTATCGGGTGATATCGATCAGCTAGACGAAGCGATTGACTGGATGCGTAATCAGGGAATAGGCGTTTCCCTGTCGAGTCGGGAAATCCTAATTGATGAGAATTGCTGCGTCCATTGTGGTCTTTGTACCGGGGTCTGCCCCACTGGGGCACTGCGTCTAGACCCAGAGAGCTTTAAGCTTGTGTTTAACCGGGCCCAGTGCATTGTGTGCGAGCAGTGTATTCCTACCTGCCCGGTCCAGGCGATTTCTACTAACCTCTGAGGGCGCTATGAAAAAATGGCCCTGGCTGTCGCTGCTTCTATTATTGCTGGCCCACATGGGGTTTGGTGCCTTTTTGCACTCCCGCCACAGTGTCGATTTCATCTGGTGGTTAGCCGTAGCCTACGCCGTAATCGAAGCGGCCGTATTAACCATTTTGTGGAAACCCCTACGTAACTTCTTGATGCTTGGGTTTCAATCCGATGTTGGCTACACAGTCATGGCTTTAATGACCGCCTCGCTAGCGGTGGTGCTCGTATCCTGGATTCACATCTTTATCTACTTTTTTGTAATGCTGGCAGCCGCTCTCCTACTTCGGGTGGAATTATTGATTCGCGACGTTAGGAACGGTTTTGCCTTTGTCACAATCCTTCTCGTCTCGCTAATTGGAGTCGGTCTGAGTCGTTTGACGGCAGAGCTAATACTGACCCCTTTGGCTGAAACTCAAGCTGTAATTGAATTGTGGACACTCTAGAAACCGGCATACGCCAAATCGCTTAGGCCGTTGCTTAAGCGATTCTATTTACAGCACAAGCGTTTAACTGTTGCCCCTACCTCGTGAGACACATTCGTGTTCGCGGGGTACTTTTTTATTTAAAGTCAGTTTGCCAGTGATCGTTGAGCGCCTAAATTCAGATCGCCCTACAATTTTTCTCAGTCCTCTTTTATGGAACTCTGGACACTCCAAGAAGCGTCACAAAACTAAACATTTAACTGTTGAATTAAGCGATTCTGTTGATAGCACAAGCGTTTAACTGTTGCCC
>CALBPH010000735.1 GCA_937899365.1 uncultured Leptolyngbya sp. | reverse complement strand
ATCCATAGACATACCTACGTCTGCTGCTGCTCGACTTAATAGGGAACGCTGTCGATTAGTCACAGCATGGCGATTGTTAACAATTTGAAGTCTAGCGGATTCTTGAATAGACATACCTATTGACCTCCTGAAGAACTAAATCAGCGGCACACCTAAAGTGCGCTTATGCTTTCTGATTTCAATTATAGACAAATATTCCGTATATTTTGATACTTTTTAGCTATTTAGTTTTATGAATTTTTATCCATAACATTGCAATTGCCCCATTCATATAGCAATCGACGGATGCATCCGTCGATTGCGGGTCAGGTTAGCCGTTGTAACTTAAGGCTTTTAGGGACATACACTGTCCTAACTAACCTGAGAGATGCAATAGAGTTGGCACCATGCAAAAACGCCAGCCCGAAGACTGGCGTCACAGACCTCAAAAGGTCAATAAATCAAATGCTGAATAGGCTTTAGCAATCATAGTAAAGCGCCAACTCATAGGGATGAGGACGAATATCCATGGGGATTACTTCAGTATCCAGCTTGTAGGAAATCCAGTTTTGAATGAAGTCCTCATTAAAGACACCGCCCACGGTCAAAAAGTCATGATCGCTTTCTAGTGCCGACAGTGCTTCCTTAAGAGAGCCAGGCGTCGATGCAATCTTCGCTAGCTCTTCAGGACTTAGCTCATAGATATCCTGATCGATGGGCTCAGGAGGCTGAATCTTATTCTTGATGCCATCAATACCAGCGCAAAGCATAGCGGCAAACGCTAAATATGGATTAGCCGTTGGATCAGGGCAGCGGAACTCTAAACGCTTAGCCTTAGGATTGTCACCCGATAGGGGGATCCGTACAGCAGCAGACCGGTTGCCGTTGGAATAAACCAGGTTTACAGGTGCTTCAAAACCAGGCACTAAGCGCTTATAGGAATTAGTACTGGGGTTAGTAAAGGCTAGAAGTGCAGGTGCATGCTTGAGGATACCGCCAATGTAGTAGGTGGCTAACTCACTTAAACCAGCGTATTTGTCACCGGCCATCAGGGGTTGACCATCTTTCCAGATGGACTGGTGAGTGTGCATTCCAGACCCGTTGTCCTCAAACAGAGGCTTGGGCATAAAGGTAACGGTCTTGCCATACTTTTTGGCAACGTTTTTGATGCAGTACTTGTAGGTCATCAACCAGTCAGCCGCTTGGATCATTTCACCAAACCGGAAACCTAGCTCACACTGACCACCGGTAGCCACTTCATGGTGATGCTTCTCAATGGGCACGCCACAGTCTGCCATGGTCAATAACATCTCAGTCCGCATGTCCTGGGACGTATCTGTGGGAGACACCGGAAAATAACCACCCTTATAACTCGGCTTATAGCCCAGGTTGCCGCCTTCCTCTTCACGGCCTGTATTCCAGCGTCCCTCAACAGTATCTACGTGGTAGTAGCTAGAATTAGATGTGGTGTCGAACCGAACATCATCAAAGATAAAGAATTCTGCCTCAGGGCCAAAATACGCGGTGTCACCAATACCCGTTGCCTGCAAATAATCTAAGGCTTTCTGAGCAATAACCCGAGGACAACGGTCATACCACTCACCGGTACGGGGCTCTTTAATCGAACACACCAGGCTGAGGGTAGGCTCCTTCATAAAGGGATCAATCCAGGCAGTAGCCGGATCGGGAACCATCGACATATCTGACTCGTTGATGGCCTTCCAACCACGAATACTTGAGCCGTCAAACGCTACTCCATCAGTAAAGCTACTCTCATCAATTTGGCTGCGATGCACCGTCAGGTGTTGCCAAATACCTGGCAAATCGATGAACTTTAGATCAATCATTTGAATGTCTTGATCGTTGATCATCTGCAAAACTTCTGCAGCAGTTTGAGCCATGGATTACTCCTTTTTATGCATTCACTAAAGCCGTCTTCAAAAAAATGCCGTTGCCGACCTGAGGTATGGCTTTGTCGAAACTATTGATAACTGGCAATGGTCTCGAATCACCTCAAACCTAAGATCAGCCGCGCCAAAAAAATTGAGGGAATGTGGGCTTTCCTGTACCAACAGGCCAACATGTTTAACGGTCAAAACATTAAACAATGGGTAAGGCTGAAAATGTGAACCTGTTAGGAATTTTCTATATTCCTAAGCGGCAATAGGCATATCTCATCAACTTGGACCGTACGCTCACAAATCTCAAGCAAGATCACCCACTCCCAAACCATCGTTGATACCTGGCCGCTATCAACGATGGATCGTTACCCTGCGTACATCACCTGTGATTAAGCAAGGATAAGCATTTACCCTGATCAGGCTTGGATCATCCTAGAAATAGAAATCCCTATATTTTGTATTTCTTGATACAAATTCAAGTTTTCTCTAGCTAGTTAGCGCGGAAATTGAGGATAGGTGCAAGCAAGGAAATCATCTAGCAGCCAAATCTGAATTGAAGCACCCAAGCTTTGCCGGCGTAAAAACTATGTAATGACTAAAAATATTGCGAAATATTTCTGATTGTAAAAAATAAGGAGCTCAATCCGCTTCTCTGGCGAGTGGATGGACTGCTGTTTAATCCACCGTGGTAGACTTAATTTTGGTATTGGAGTGTTGTAAGCATTGTCGCTGAATGGCTTCCAGGATTTCCATAGCAGCGGAAAACACACGAATCAATGCCTGAACAAGCAATTGGATCGCTATTGAGCTTGTTCTCATATTTTGGGCAGACCATATTTGGTCAGGGCTTCAATGAGAACTTTCACCCCTAGCTTGGTTATAAGTTCCACTTGATTTTTTGAGTCGCACACTAATCGCACTGGGAGAAAGGTTGCATGCGGGATACGGTGACGGGTTTAATTAGCACCTACGACATCACAGGTCGTTACCTCGATCGCGAAGCTATCGATTCTTTAAGAGCTTATTTTGGCAGTGGTACTGATCGGGTTAAGGCCGCTGCGTATATCAGTGCCAATGCCTCTAGCCTAGTCAAAGCCACAGGCGCAGCACTGTTTGAGCAGATCCCTGAGTTGATTCGCCCAGGGGGAAATGCCTATACCACCAGGCGGTATGCGGCCTGTCTGCGCGACTTAGACTACTACCTGCGGTACAGCAGCTACGCCATGGTAGCGGGCAATTGTGATGTGCTGACCGAACGAGTTCTCAACGGATTGCGGGAAACGTATAACTCATTGGAAGTTCCCGTAGGTCCGACGGTGATTGGCATTCAGCTAATGAAGGACGTTCTTAAGGATGCCCTCGAAGCTCAGGGCATAGCTAACACATCCTTTGTGGACGTTCCCTTTGACCACCTTACCCGTGAGCTGAGTGAAGTCAGCGTTTAAATGGGTTCAGACTATTTTTTTCAAATGAGGTGCTCACATGAGCACCTCATTTTTTATGGCAAATGACGAACTATTTAGGGATTGACTTTGGCACCTCAGGGGCAAGGGCGATCGCAATTGATGCGGTGGGGCAGGTCGTCGGCGAAGCTCGCTGTCAGTATCCGTCGCCCCAGCCAGATGCGGATGCTTGGCGGCAGACACTTTGGGCTCTGCTGGATCAGCTACCCACAGCTATTGGCAAACGGCTGACGGCTATTGCCATTGATGGCACCTCGGCGACGGTTTTACTGTGCGATCGCAACAACGCCCCCCTCACTCAGCCCCTGCTCTACAATGACGCCCGCGGCGGCGTACCCACAGCCACACCAACCACCAGCCCGGCCCATAGCGCCACCTCTAGTCTGTCCAAAGCCCTATGGTGGCTAAATAATTTACCCCATACAACCCTAGAGCTCGCCCATTTCCTCACCCACCAGGCAGACTGGCTCAGCAGCCTACTCCACGAGCAGCCTGGCATCAGTGATTACAACAACGCCCTGAAGCTGGGCTACGATGTCCAGACCCTCAGCTATCCGAGCTGGTTGGCGGATTTAGAGGTTAGTCCATGGCTGCCTCGGGTCCTGCCCCCCGGAGCTGAGATCGCACCCATACAACCCGAGGTGGCCCAGCGGTTTGGGTTAGCTAAAAGCTGCATCATCAAAACTGGCACCACCGATAGCATTGCGGCTTTTTTAGCTAGCGGTGCCAGCGTTCCAGGGGATGCCGTCACGTCCCTCGGCTCTACCCTGGTCCTCAAACTCCTCAGCCCCATTGCCATTAACAACGCCCCTAGCGGCATCTATAGCCATCGATTGGGTCAGCAATGGCTGGTAGGTGGGGCCTCAAATACGGGTGGAGCCGTGCTGCGCCATTACTTTAGCGATGCCGAGCTACGCTCCCTGAGCGCTCAAATTGACCCGACTCAACCCAGCGGTTTAGATTACTATCCCCTCCTGAGCCCCGGCGAACGGTTTCCCATTAACGACCCAGCCCTGGTACCGCGGTTAACACCACAGCCATCAGACAAAACTCGATTCCTCCACGGGTTGCTAGAAGGCATGGCCCAGATCGAAGCCCTAGGGTACAAAAAACTTACAGCCCTGGGGGGAGGTCCTGTCAAGCAGATCTATACCGCGGGCGGTGGGGCGCAGAATACTGTTTGGCGCAGGCTGCGATCGCAAGCACTTAACATTCCCCTATCCCCGTCCATCCATACGGAGGCCGCCTACGGTACAGCCCGGTTAGCCGCTGGATTAATCGCCCTTCACTAACAACCCAGAGCTCAACCCCTACCCATTAAAAAACCAGCGTCCACAAAAGCACGCTGGTCAGATAAATCTGGTTGTGGCCCAAAAACCTAGAACCCAGATTCTAGAAGTTGAGCTGATCGCCACGGCGATACTGCATGTAAGCCGCTACAAATAGACCGGCTAACGTTACCGGAATGAGGCCCAAAACAATCCCTAACAGCAAAGGTTCAATCACGCCGTGTTTCCTCAATGACTTACAAAGCTTATGGAAGTAATGCCAGCTACACATTACTTCGTCTTCCTTTATAGTAAGCCATTCCCTTAATTGAGCCTAGTCCCTGGAAACAGTCAGATTTTGACTAGACAGACATGATAGACGACGTCTTGGTAGAGATCAGGCTTTTTTTAGCGTTAAACTAGGGCCACTTTAATACAAATTATAGAATTCACACCCATTTTCAGGGACAAACAGCTTGCACTGTCTCCTGAGAAAACTTTAAACTATGTATCATATGCGTAATTAAAAAGTGTTACGTTCTGCCTGTGACCCAAAATACAATCGACAGATCATCTTCCACCCAATCAGCCCTAGATAGCCAAGGCAATCGTCTGATCGTTCAGTTTGTCTTAGCGGCAACCACAATTCTGCTGTGTGTTGTACTCGTCATATGGTGGATTCACAGTGTA
>CALBPH010000734.1 GCA_937899365.1 uncultured Leptolyngbya sp. | reverse complement strand
AGGGCGATAGGTTTGGTTACGCCGAACAAAGAGGCGATCGTTGATTTGTAGCGTTGGGGTCATCGAGTCACTCGGGACAATGCATTGCTCAACCACCTGTCGAATCCAACCCGGTGTTGATGCTACGGACAGCCGAACTACCAAAAGACCGACCACCAGGATTGCGATCGCACCTGATTTACGCCTGGTTCGATGGGAAAAACTGACATACACGTGATAACAGCTCAGTGCCCAAATCAGCGGTGGAACCGGTACCAGTTGGGGTACAGAGTTCGCTAGCCAAGCGCTCACGAGCCCCGTGGCCAGAAATATCCCCCCAGCCATTGCCTGCTGTAGATACAAGTGCCCTAACCCAGGCAGCAGCTGCGACAGAAAAACAGCATACCAGGGATCGCACAGTCCCTGGGGCACTGAGATTCGAGTTGCATAGCCTGGCTGTGTGCCGCGATAGGCATCCAAAATACTAAAGCTATAGACAATGAGAACACCGCCTATTGTCCAGAATCCCTGCATGGTTTGGCCATTTGCCCCAAAAATGGACCAGGTAGCATAGCCGATCATGACAACTGCTATGAGTACCAGGCTGACTCCTTTCCCCCAGAAAGTACGCTGTTGCTGAGGATCATCAGCAACGCCGACAGCACTGTATAGCTGCCCTAGCCCCGGAAACACCAGCGAATAATTTACCGCCAGCCAGGGATTCAGGCGGTTGAGTGACGAAAAGGTTGATTTCATTTCTATGGTTTTATTTTTATAGTTTTATTTTTTAACTATTGGCCCCATGGGCAAACCTAGTGATTTTTTACAGTCATCAAAAAACTAACCGTTGACAGTGAAAACTGTACACACATTTTGAGGCAAGGGAGTAAGCTATAACTCAAATCTATATCTTTCCCAACAACAGCATCACGTGCCATTAACAACCATCAGACAAGCCACTACAAACGATGCGGAGGCCTTAGCTCAATTAGCCGAACGCACCTTCCGAGATACCTTTACAGAAGAGAATAACCTCACCGATATGGATCTCCACTGTACAAAAAATTTCAGTATTGAAATACAGCAGCAGGAGATTTTAGATCCCAACTACGCCACACTTTTGGCCGAGATAGAAGACCAGATAGTGGCCTTTGCACAGGTGCGACTATATTCTCCCAAAGACTGTGTGGATGCCCATCGTCCATCAGAACTCTATCGACTGTACGTGTCAAAGGAATGGCACGGTCAAGGTGTGGCCCAGCAAGTGATGTCTCACGTTTTATCCACAGCGGCCCATGCTGGCGCAAACCATATCTGGCTTGGGGTATGGGAGCATAACCCCAGGGCACTAGCGTTTTACCACAAGTACGGATTTGAAGCTGTGGGAGAGCATGTGTTTCAGTTTGGTAACGATCCACAGCGGGATCTGATCATGATGGCAGCGGTCAAGGCATCAAATGACTAGCCTCAAAGCCCCTAGAGTTCGGGGTTGGGGGCTGATGGGAGGAAACCCAACACCTGATCTTCTCGGTTAGACACGAGTCAGCTAAGCCACCTAGATCATAGTTTGTAGCCCACCGTAGTCCTCATTTAAACAGTTTTAATCGTGTTTTTTTGTCATACTGTCGCAGACGCTAGAGCATCGTTTGTTAAATCAGCGGGCGTTGCTGATCCTCAGGATGATTTTATCTGCGAGATACTGTCCTATGACATATCTCATCGACCGGTTCATCCTCTAAATCAGCAACGGCAATCAGAGGTATCGACCGTTAAGGTGAATTTGCAGTGAAACTATTGGTTATTCAGAGCAGTATTCGCGACCCCATTGGTATTTTGGGAGACCATCTTGTGGCGCTGGGTGCAGAGCTTTTTACCTGGCTGCCGGAAGAACAAGTGGCCCCCCCCGACGAGGATTTTGTCGGTTTAATCATTTTGGGTGGTCACATGAATGCCCATGAGGATGATAAATTTCCTCATCTAAAAAAAACTGTTGACCTCGTGCATCAGTTTCATGCAGACGACAAACCCATTATGGGGGTTTGTTTGGGGTCTCAGCTCATTGCCCGCGCCTTTGGGTCCCAGGTCTATCCCCACAGCACCCCCGAGCTAGGGTTTTCTCCATTGAGGGTGGTTGAGCCGGTGGCGACAGAACCCTGGTTACAAGACTGTCCTGCGGATTTGCACATTATGCAATGGCATTTCGATACGTTTGATCTGCCTGCGCAGGCAACATTACTAATGACCAACGATATTTGTCCCCATCAGGCCTATCGCATTGGGGCTAATATCTATGGGTTTCAATTTCATTTGGAAGTAACCCCTGACATCATTGCAGATTGGCTGAGTGCCAAGAGTGATTGGATTGATACCCACTATCCTCAGCTAGACCAGCACATACAAGCCCAGGTCAAGGCCCATGCCCAGGGGGCAGCCAGCTTTGCAGAACAAGTTGCCCAGGCTTGGCTAAAGCTGATTCCCACAACCGTCGCGTCTTAATTTAGTTGTTACTTAATGAGTTACCATGGCCTATCCAGAACTTCAGCCGCTTTCTCCAGCACTACAATCGCTCCAGATGTCTTTAAAGGAGCAGGGGGTAAAGTATGCCATGGCTAGCTTTGTGGATATTCACGGCATGTGTAAAGGCAAAGTTGTTCCGATGGAGCACTTTGACCGAATGATGCAGGGCTCGGAACTGTTTACCGGCGCGGCCCTAGACGGAGTGCCGCAGGAAATTAACGATGATGAGGTGGGCACCATGCCCGACCCGGACAGCGCCACCGTACTGCCGTGGAACTCAGAGATAGTCTGGTTTGCCAGCGACTTACACCTGGTGGGTCAACCCTTCGAAGCCTGTTGTCGCACCATCCTTAAGAATGTCCTCAAGCAGGCGGCGGACATGGGCTATGGCTTTAACTTAGGGATTGAAACAGAATTTTTTATCCTTAAGGTCACGGAAACAGGCTTTGGCCCGGTCAGCGATCGCGATACTCTTCCCAAGGCGGCCTATGCCCTACCCACCGTTTTAGACAACTATAAAATCTTGGACCGGATTGTCAGTGCCATGAACGGTCTGGGTTGGGATGTATATTCTTTTGACCATGAGGATGCCCAGGGGCAGTTCGAGACAGACTTTACCTACTGTGATGCTTTAAAGATGGCCGATCGGCTCACATTTTTTCGCTTTATGGTGAAAGAACTGGCCCGTGAAGCCGGATACTTTGCCAGCTTTATGCCCAAACCCTATGCTGACCAGACCGGCAGCGGTGCCCATTACAATATGTCCCTGGCAGATTTGAAAGCCGGGAAGAACTTGTTTGAAGATCCTGGCGATTCCTGTGGTCTGTCCAAGCTGGGCTACCAGTTCATTGCTGGGGTGCTTAAACATGCGAAGGCAATTGTGTCGGTGACTTGCCCTACGGTAAACAGCTATAAGCGGCTGGTGCGTAAGGGCAGCATGTCTGGATTTACCTGGGCTCCAGTCTATGTGTGTTATGGCAACAACACCCGTACCAATATGCTACGCATTCCCATGGGTGGTGGTCGGGTGGAATGTCGTGCGGCAGATATCTCCACCAATCTCTATCTGGGGGCAGCGATGATCTTAGCCGCTGGGTTAGAGGGTATTCGAGACGGGTTAGATCCGGGTAAACCCCATACCGAGAATATGTATACCTATTCGCTGGATGAGCTCCGGGCAATGGGGATTGAGACATTGCCAAAAACGCTGGGGGATGCGATCGCAGCGTTTGCTGCCGATCCCCTAAGCAAAGAGGTGATGGGTCCCCTGATGTACAAGACCTATGTGGACTTTAAAACCCAAGAATGGGAAGACTACCACTGCCATGTGTCGGATTGGGAAATCCAGCGCTATCTAAAATTCTTTTAACGCCATCAGCCATGGGCATTAATGCTACGATCAGCGGCGTGATGAAGGGTAGCAACGGTATGGATAACATGGCAGCTGGGCATCGGATCAACCTGTTGCAGGGGGAAGAACTGATGCTGTTAGATCGAGCAGCCTATGTGCCCAAATATAAGGCCCTGCTGCTGTCGGATGTGCATTTGGGTAAAGCTGAAACGTTTCAGATGGCTGGGATTCCGGTGGCACAGCAGGTAAATGGAGAAACCCTGGAGCGGTTGCGATCGCATTGCCGCCAGGTACAGCCCCAAAAAATCTTTATCCTCGGCGATCTGTTCCACTCCCGTCAGGGACTCGTGAGCGACGTAGCCACCGCCTGGTCCAAATTTATAGCAGATACAAAGGCCAGCGTTACCCTAATCTTAGGCAACCACGACCGAGCGGCCCTAGGTCCCGTCTTTGACATGGAATACAGCACCCATCCCATTCCCCTAGGCACGCTGCTGCTCAGCCATGAACCCGCCAATCCAGACAGCTTGCCCAGCGGCCATCTCAACATCAGCGGCCACATCCACCCGGACGACCACCTAAAATCCGCC
>CALBPH010000733.1 GCA_937899365.1 uncultured Leptolyngbya sp. | reverse complement strand
AACGGTGTATGTCAGCCTTGAGTAGCGGTCATACAGAATGGCTAATGCTGCTTTATTGCCCTGCCGCATAGACATAACCAATGCTTCATCCGTTTCGTCTTCCCACTCTGGAGGCTGACTTTTGGGACGTTCTGAACGCATAGACTAATCACCTATGAAGAACTCACTACACAGATATATTTTCAAACGAACATCCTTCAGAACGACATGCAGATGGTCTTGAGCCCATATCTAGGTTTAGTACGAGCATGGGACCTAACTGGATTTACTTGAATAGAAACACTGAGCAATACTCCACCTTTGGACAATGTTAAGAATCAAAATATTTAGATACATTAGTAAATGAAACTAAACCCTGGAGTAGCACTGGAGGCCGTCGTTCCTACCTTGAGAGGTGGTTCTACGTTGCTCCGTGAGGTCATGTCCTGTGGGCTAGTGCTTCTGGTGCCTCCAAATATCCTGTCAAAAAATCTCCTAAGCATTTTGCAAAGGAGGTTTTTTCTCTATGGTACTGGATACGGCCATTGCTAGAGTTTTATATTTTTAAGTATTGTTGTATTGCATGATTGCCACCAACAGCTAACCTAACGCGCAAACGGTCTAATAGATGTCGAAGTCCCTCCCGTCCCCAATTCTGGGGACGGCTAGATTCAAAGCCCCAAGATTGGAGGGGAGGGGGCTTGGAGTCTGCGAAGTCAAACTGCTTGCTTATGTCTTTTAAAAGATTGAGTTCACCCACTTGGCTAAGCTAGTCAGCAGTAATACGGATTTCTCCCGTGTCAATACTTAGGTGGTAATAAAAAGAGTCTTTCTAGAAATCTTGAGAACAGTATTTTCGGCGATTTTTGCTGGCATTTTATATCTTCTGATGTCTGAATTGTAAAGTACTTCTTAAGCTCTCGGAATGTCACAATAAAACAAGTTAGGTTGTGATCAACGCTAAACCTGGAGAGTTATTACAAGCAGTGGCGACCTCTTGGAGAGTCTCCTGCTACCTCTAGAAGTTTAACTATATCCATTTAGGTAATGGTTTTCTGGAGGTGTGTTTTGACTTTTAATAACTCTCCAAAATATCCTGTTAATAATCTCCTGAGCCATAGGCGAGGGAGTTTTTTCTTATGTGTTTACGGCTAAATACTCTTGTATGGCAGCGTCCTTGAGCATCTCCATAAACGCAAAGACGGGGGGTGGCAGTAGCGCCTCGGCGAGGGTGGCCACACAGATGATGCGATAGAAGGGATCTGGCAAACTGTAAACCTGGACCCCGGCGGGAATGGGTTCGGCGGCTAGTCGAGGCGAGATGGCGGCCCCTAGACCTTTGGCCACCATGTTGACAATGGTGGCATCGGAGCGAATCTGATAGGTGGGTTTAAGCTCTACGTTGTACTGACGACCATGGTGGATGACCATGGCATCGCAGCTGTCGCCGTCGGGGGCCATGATTAAGGGGTAGGACGTCAGGGCTTCCCAGGTTAGGGGTTTGGGCAGTTTGGCATCGGGGGGAAACAGCACCACAAATTCATCTCGAGTCAGCTCTGAAGCTTCGAGATCGGGGGCATGGGGTAAATAGGTAATGCCGACATCTGCTTTACCTTTGCGTAAATCGGCTTCAACGTCGGGGCGGTCGTCATATTCGGCGATGGTAATTGCGATCGCAGGATACCGCTGACAATATTGAGCAATCACCTCTGGCAAAATATGGGTGGCCGCACTGCGAAAGGCGGCAATGCGCAGCTGCGGCACCGCAACCCCCGTGGCCAGGATTGACAGCGGATAAATATACGCAAGATGGAGCACATGGCGGGCACGTTCGACGATTTGCTGACCCACCGGAGTGGATACCGCACCATAGCGCCCACGGGAAAACAGGACCACTCCCAGGTCTTCCTCTAAGGTGGCAATGGCGTAGCTCACCGCCGACTGCGATAGCTGTAGCTGTAGGGCGGCCTCGCTAAAGCTACCCCCATCAGCCACGGCGATCAGCACTCGTAGTTGCGAGGGTTTGAGTTGCCCCAGGCGATCCTGTCCCATGATACGCATCCTGCCGGAATACTAGCCTCCATTGTGGCAAGTTCTTGGCGATTAACCCATGGAATCGTCTGATAACGTCCATTGGACGGTTTTATGGCAAGGCAATTTTATGGCAGCGCAGCTCTACCGCAGAGCAACTATAGGCCCTATGGCAAAGGGCACCCATAAGGAAAAAGGAGATGTCCCTAGGAATGTCCCCTATTTATCCAGGTTAAACAGGACCTTTTTCTCTTCATCAGAAAATGCCTTGGGCTCAGGATTCACCGTTTTTGCCTGGTCGTAGGCTCGCTTGACCGCAGGGCGAGCGGCGATAGCCTCAAACCAACGCTTCAGGTGAGGGAAATCGTTTAAGTCTTGACCCTGTTTAGCATGGGGCACAATCCAGGGATACATAGCCATGTCAGCAATGGAGTAGTCTCCAGCGACATAGTCACGGTCCGCCAGTCGCTGATTGAGTACGCCATAGAGACGGGCGGTTTCTTTTACATAGCGGTTGATGGCGTAGGGGATTTTCTCAGGGGCATAGCCCGAGAAGTGATGATTTTGCCCCAGCATGGGACCGAGGCCACCCATCTGCCAAAATAGCCACTGCATGGCATCCACCCTCGCCCGCAGGTCTGTCGGTAGAAACTGCCCAGTTTTCTCGGCTAAATAGTGCAAAATTGCCCCTGATTCAAACAGGCTGATGGGCTCACCGCCATCGGTGGGGGCCTGGTCAACGATGGCGGGAATGCGGTTGTTGGGGGCAATCTTTAGAAACTCGGGTTGAAACTGCTCCCCCTTACCAATGTTGATGGGGTGAATTGTGTAGGGGATGTCGGCTTCTTCAAGGAAAATCGTGATTTTGTGGCCGTTGGGCGTTGTCCAATAATAGAGATCAATCATGACTAACTGGCTTGTACGAAAATCCTGAACTATTCTAGCGTGGATATATGGGTATTGCTGTCTGATGTCTGACTTCCCCACACTGTGGCAGGATATAACGGTTGCATTGGTGAGCACAGATCATGGCCCTATCAAAGGCGGAATCAAAACAGCTGTTGGAGCGGATGATTTTTGAAGAGACGGCTCCCCAGGATTGGGTGCAGGATGTCTGGGGGCTGAGCCCAATGCACGGTGACGAAGCGGCTAAGCTGTTGGATGTGTGTGACGCGCTGGTTGAGTGCTGCTCTGAGGAGAAATTAGAGAACTTGGTACAGAGCCTGGTTAGTAGGCGAGCGGAGGTATAATCACCATGGACACCTGGGACGCAGATCGATTGTTTACGGTCATCGAGGAGTTAGTCCTTTGTCATTCTCCCAGTGGTGTAGAAGCAGAGGTGGATCGCTATATTCAGCAGTGGTTAGACAAACTCGATGTTGAATATTGGCAAGATGAAGCCGACAATATTGTTGTTAAAATCCCAGGTCGCACCAGCGATGGGGCGATTGCCGTCACGGCCCACAAAGACGAGATTGGTGGCTTAGTCAAAGGGATTGAAGCTGCGGGCCGTCTTCAGGTGAGGCGTTTAGGCGGCGCCTACCCTTGGGTTTATGGCGAGGGGGTGGTGGATCTGTTGGGTGACAACGAAACCATTTCTGGAATTCTGAGCTTTGGGTCTCGCCATGTTTCCCATGAGTCTCCTCAAAAAGTGCAGCAGGAGGGGAAAGCGGTCCATTGGGAGACCGCCTGGGTAGAAACAAAACTCTCGACGGGAGAGTTGGTGAAAGCGGGGGTCCGCCCAGGGACTCGCATGGTGGTGGGCAAACATCGCAAACGTCCGTTTCGCCTCGGGGACTACATTGCGAGCTATACCCTCGATAACAAAGCTTCGGTGGCGATTTTGTTGGGGCTGGCGGAACGGGTTAAAAATCCGCCAGTGGATGTGTACCTGGTGGCCTCTGCAAAAGAAGAAGTGGGGGCCATCGGTGCGCTGTATTTTAGTCAGCGTCAGCGTCTGAGCCGGCTGATCGCCTTAGAGATTTGTCCCCTGGCCAAGGAGTATCCCATTGCCGACGGGCCGAGACCGGTTTTATTTGCCCAAGATAGCTACGGTCTTTATCATGAGGGACTAAATCAAGAGATTCTCGCGGCGGCATCGACGGTGGGGATTAACCTGCAGCAGGCTGTGGTGTCTCAGTTTGGTAGCGATGCGTCAATTGCGATGAAGTTTGGCCATGTGCCCCGAGGGGCCTGTCTGAGTTTTCCAACGCAGAATACCCATGGCTATGAGATTGCCCATTTGGATGCGATCGCAAACTGCCTCACCGTTCTCACCACCTACCTCAACGACAGCATCGGCCCCACAGGTTAAACTACCCCAAGTAAACGCAGCGGTACACCATGCACCTAACCGGTAGTGAGAACCTGGCCAACCGCACCTGCTGGGTGTTTGATATGGACGGCACCTTAACCCTTGGTATTCATGAT
>CALBPH010000732.1 GCA_937899365.1 uncultured Leptolyngbya sp. | reverse complement strand
TGGTGATGCGAGAGCCGATCCCAGATCGGGTGGCCCATGAGTTTCTCAAGGGCTTTCTAGAAAGTTTTTCCCGTAATACACCCCTTTACCTATCGGTTCGTGAGGCCCGTGAACGGTTGCAGGGCTTAGAAAATGAGTTCCCCTGCGCCACCTGGCTCCCCATTCTGTGTCAAAACCTGGCGCAGCAGCCCCCCTCCTGGCAACAGCTGCAGGGTCAAGATATTTCGGCAACGTCGCCACCTGGTGTACCGGTGGCGTGTGGCCTAGGGGCAATCATCACGGCGGCCACCCTGGGGCTGCGCCTCCTGGGGGGATTGCAATCGCTTGAGCTGGCTGCCTACGACCGGTTGTTGCGCTGGTGGCCAGTGTTTGAACCCCCCGATGCCCGCATTGTGGTGATTAAAAACACCGCAGAAGATATCCAACAACAGGGCCTTGATCGAAACTCAGATTTTTCCATGACCGATGAAACTCTGCTGGCCATATTAGAGCCGCTGGAGCAGTTCCAGCCTCGGGTGGTTGGCGTGGATATCTACCACGAGCATGAGATTTCTCCCCAGGTTCCCCAGCTGCGAGAACAATTGGCCGATACTCCCAACTTAGTCTCGCTGTGCAAACATCCGTCAGACTCAGCCGAAATGGGTGGGGTGGCCGCCGCCCCTAATATTGAATTTGGTAACCGCTTAGGGTTTAGCGACTTTCTTGAAGATACGGATAACACTGCCCGTCGTGTGCTGTTGGAGGTGAGGCGACCGGCCGCCTCACCCTTCGCGGCTGATTACAGTTTTGCCACCATCATCGCCGGTCGATATCTAAACCTGATCGCCAATGATGACAATTTAGATGATCTATTTTGGCAAAATGACAAAAATTGGTTCCAAATAAACCAGGTCAAAATCCCCCCATTAAACCCTCGTTCAGGGGGCTATAAACTATCGAGTGACAATGTCGGCGGGTATCAAAAACTGCTGCATTATCGCCACCTGCCCAAGCTAGAAGACATTGCCCAGACCCATACGGTATCCGAGATATTGCAGGCTGATTTTGATGGATCTGGTCTTCGCGATCGCATCGTCTTAATCGGCACAACGGCCCTCTCCTTTGGCGGTGGTGACATTGAAGAGCGAGACTTTTGGAAAACCCCCTACACGACAACTGAACGCCTCGAGGAGATGACGGCCGGTGTTTTTATTCAGGCCCACATCATTAGTCAGCTGATCAGTGCCGTTGAAGATGGCCGCCCCTTAATGGATACCTGGAATGAATGGGGAGAAAGCGGTTGGATTATGCTTTGGGCGACCGTGGGGGGCGGGGTAGGCTGGGGGCTAGTTAGGGGCCGCCGTTTTTGGCTGCTGCTATGCACAGCCCAGGCAGGTCTATTGCTGATCTGCTGGGGCTTATTGGCCATACCCGCAATTTGGGTTCCCTATGTACCTGCGGTCATCACACTCACGGGGGCAGCCGTTACCGTTAATCGCTATAGGTATTACCGATGAAGTGCATCTACGTTCTAACAACTTTAACGACTTTAATGCCTATGGGGTTGGGTCTGTGGCCCCCCAGTCAGGCTGGCCTACGTTTGGCCCAATCACGACCATCAATTCAGATGGCGGAACGTCCCGACGATACCGGCTATCCCCAGGGGGGAACGCGTCGGGGGGGCGGCAGCCGTGGTGGGGTATGCGATTTGGCGAGAGATGTGCCCCCATTGCCAGCCCTAATGCCGGACACGGCCACTTGGATAGACATCCCCGTTGGTGGTGGGAGCGGTGAGAGCGGCCAGATTGCTGAGGAGATTGTCTTTAGCTTTACAGATAGCCCATCGCCCGATTTATGGTTTTATCTACCCTATCGTCTATTAAATGGCAGTCGGGTGGAGTTTACGCTAAAAAATGGGGCTGGCGACACCATTAGTCGGACCCGGTTAGATACCACCGAGACCCTACCGATGGTTCCTAGCATTGTGCGGGTTTCCTTGAGCGCTCTAGGGCTGACCTTAAGGCCAGAAACAGACTATCACTGGTATCTAACGGTGCATTGTCAGGGGGGACCGCCCATTGCCGTAGACGGTTGGATTCGTCACCCGTCCCTAACCGTGGATCCCCTGACCCAGCCCACCAATGCATTTTGGGTAGATCGTTTATCGGTATTGGCCGATGCCCAGCTTTTGAATCCAAACGATGGGTCTACCCAGGTTGACTGGCAAGACCTATTAGAATCGGTAGGTTTGGGTGATATTGCTGATGCTCCACTGATGGATTGTTGTAGTTTTGTTGAGCAAAGTCAGAACTAATGCAGAATTTATGAGCGGTCCCCTGATAAGTACCTAGAACACAGGGGGCCGCTACTATCTGTCGGGTTAGTGCCCATTGATGGTGTGAATTATGGGCGAAACGCTATAAGTCACCAGCGGTCCTGAGGTTTTGTCCCTCTTTCCCCATGCTTGCGTTCTGGTTAATTGAGTTCAGGATGCCCATCATGAATAGCTCCTTTAATGCCCAGTCCTTTGAAAATGAGGCTGTTATCAGCTCCCTATTACAAACCGCCCTTGATAACCTGGTGGATGGTCTATTGATTGTCGCGGCCAGCGGTCGTGTGCTCCAGGCAAACGCCATGGCCACCCGTGTCTGCCATGGTTTGGTCTCCTCTGATAATTCTGGCTGTCAGCTCTCCCAAATACCCAAAGTCCTTTGGACCCTGTGCCATCCGATCTTTAAAAATATGGTCAGTGGGATTGAGACCCATCTGGGGCTTGAAATCGACATTACCGATGCCCAGCATCAGCCGATTCGGGTGCGAATTCAGCCCCTGAATCTTAAGGTTCAACAGGAAGACTGTCTGATGCTGATCTTGGAGGATCGTCAGCAGGCCCATCGGCGCCGGGCCATGGCCGATGGTAAACGCTATGGGCTCACCCCGCGCGAAATAGACGTGTGGGAGCTACGCTTGCAAAATCAATCCTATGAGGCCATTGCTAACACGCTGTTTATCACTGAAAACACGGTGAAAAAGCACGTAAAAAGTGTCCTGGCGAAGCGCCGCGTTTACGATGATGATGGGGCGTATGGTGCGATCGCAAGCTAGAAAAAAATAACCCCCGATCCCTGCTTGATGATGGAAATCCATATCACGTCACCACAGGTATCGGGGGTTTAGGGAAGATCACATCGTCATAGGTCAGCACCGCATCCTTGGGGACATCGTGCTTCAGCTTGCATCCCTCTGCTAGACCCATGGGCAACAGATTTTCTCTGATGGCCTCATCAGCATTTTCACACTGACCATAGGTCATGTAGTAACCAATGCCATCTAAGGTTTCTCCGGCCTTGAGGTCGATTTTAGCCGAGGCCACCACATCCACCATGGGTTTACCCAGGGGAGCCATTACCGCATCATTAAAGAGAACGGCACGGGCCAGGGACAATGGCACCTCAAAATGACAGATGTGATAGGGCGTATAGAAGCTATAGAGGGGACCCTCACCACGCTTGTAATAGTTTAGATAGTGCTGATGTTTAGGGTCATCATTGGTGGCGTAAATAAATACACCTGCCGCAGGCTGAGCCCCCACAACATAGTCCACAATTCCCCCCAGCGACTTAAGCTGGTCCACATCGTATAGGTGGGTCATGTCATCCACGTGGCCGCGAAAGTCGTAACCAAACATGCCACGCTGGGACACTTTCATCCCGGTGGCGTTGGCAACAATCGCCTGCTCAAACGAGATTTTGGTACCATCGGCAAAACTGGTCACCATATAGGCCGCCTGCTTCCACTTGGCCGCAAAGCTCTCCTGGGTGGTGGGGTTGCGATAACGGTCTTGGAGACCCTTAATGTTGCCGCAGAGTAGAGGGGTGAACCCGATACTCTTGACATAGCGGTAGAGATTCATCTCTACGCCAGGCTGGTCTCCATCACAGTTGGAGAGTACCACCCCGGCCCGGTCGGCATAGACCTTGCGCATGGGGCCAACGGTGCCGTCTAGCTCAGCGTTCATCAGAACGACATGCTTTTTGTTATTGATGGCCTCCAGCACAATCTGAGCACCAAATTCAATGGTGCCAGTCACTTCCACCAGGGCATCAATGTTTTCTGCCTTGCACAGCAGAGACGCATCTTCAGTGACCGCCGGTGTCCCATTTGTGATGGCGTCTTCTAGCTCAGCCACGGTACTAACGGTTTGAATATGGTCTACACCGGCTTCCTGGTAAGCTCGCTTAGCCCCGTCCAAACGGCGACTAAAGACGGCAACTAGCTCCATACCCGGTACGGAATGGATGATTTGGTTGGCAATGCCTCGGCCCATAAAACCTGCGCCGATCATCCCTATACGGACGGGATTGCCCGCTTCTGCACGGGCTTTGAGGGCGGTATCAACAATAATCATGAGGGCACTCCTACGGAAACGGGCTGATCGCTTTGCTGGTCGTTGGGCTGGTTGTCCAATAGGGGCCAGTTGGCATCCTTATTGGAAATAGTAGTCACAGGTAAAGGCCAGTCAATGGCTAGTTTAGGATCGCTGTAGCGCAAACCCCGCTCATAGCCAGGGGTATAAAACTCGGTTACCTGATAGGTAACTTCGGCATTATCGGTCAGGGTTTGATACCCATGGGCAAACATTTCCGGCACATACAGCGCCCGTCGATTATCGGCACTGAGCTCTACACCCACATGGGACAGGTAGGTGGGAGACTCTTTGCGCAGGTCAACGATGACGTCATAGACGGCCCCCTGGGTGCAGCGGACAAGCTTTGTTTCGGTGGCGGGGGGAATTTGAAAGTGCATTCCCCGCAGGGTGCCTTTTTTGTGGTTAAAGGACAGGTTGCACTGGGCGACAACGGGCTTGAGACCGCGCTCTTCAAATTCTTGGGCACAGAAGGTGCGGGCAAAAAATCCCCGATCGTCTTTGAGCAACTCAAGGTCAATAATATAGACCCCCTGGATGGAGGTTTCGTTAAAAATCATAGGTGTGGCTATCGGTTAATGGATAGTAATAAAAACAAAGGCGTTGCCGATCCTTGGGATGATTTTATCTGCAAGATGCTGTCCTATGGCCTATCGAACCGATCGGTTCATCCTCTAAATCAGCAACG
>CALBPH010000731.1 GCA_937899365.1 uncultured Leptolyngbya sp. | reverse complement strand
GCTGGCTGGTCAATCCTCAAGGAAAAACTGTTGAGATTTATCGACCAGGACAAGCAGTAGAAGTAATAAAGTGTCCTGCTACGGTTTCCGGAGAGGATGTCTTACCTGGATTTGTTTTGACAATTAAGTAAAAGACTGCTGACTAACGCATAGTTATCTGGCTAAATGCTCGACGAACACTAGACAAGCCGTTTCCGTGACACGCCACCTATTGCACATTTGTTTCGCGATCTCTACCGTGATCGATGGGTTCGTTTCCATTCACTGTCTGACTCGAAACGATACGCTGAAACTGAATCAGAATGGGCAACGTTGCTAGAACGCTCCATCGCAACTAACGAGTCACATTGACTAATATCCCAAGCATGGGGCTGATGCAGAAACCAATATACTCAGCTTAGATCTACCAAAAATCCTAAGGCCGAAAGATATACTGGGTTAACCCATCATCCTAAAGCTGTCATGGCTAACCTCAAACGCACCCGTGAGGACATCTTAAAATCGGTGGTCACTACGGTCCATCGGCAAGGCCTAACGGCAACAGGGTTAAGCAAACTGTTTGAGGTCAGCGGTGCGTCTCCCGGTAGTTTTTATAACTATTTTCAATCAAAGCATGAGCTAGGCCATGCCCTGATTGACTTTGAATGGTCTCAGCTCCAGGCAAATGTGCTTGAACCAGCGGTGTCCCAGAGTGATGATCCCATCGAGCAAATTTTCTGGATTCTGGATCGGCTAGAAGAAAAACAGCTGAAAGAGCCTAAGTGTGGCGGCTGTTTGCTAGGCAATTTGATTGTTGATCTGGTAGAGCAAGACGACTCGTTTCGCGATCATCTAATGCAGGTGTTTAGCAAGTGGGAGGGGGCCATAGCCCAAACCCTGCGTCAGGCCAAACCTCAGCTACGGCCCGAGGTAAACCCAGAACATTTAGCCGAACAAATTATTACCGCCATTGAAGGCGCAATGCTCATGGGTAAGCTACATCGAAGCGAATACCGACTAAAACGAGGGTTTGATCTCGCACGACAGACATTAGAATCGGCAATGCTACCCTCCTAGGCAGAGGCGATTAAGGCCATAGTCGAAGCCAGCATGGACAACCCTTCCCCTCCTGGGAGGGGCAACGGGGTGGGTTGGCGGCTAGCGATCAAAATTCTCCAACAACTACTCAGGAGAATCAATCAGCCCTGGATGATCTTCCGGACGGCGCCCTGGCGCAGGCCAGAAAAACCGACGTTCCTCTTCCGTAATCGGCTTATCGTTGATGCTCGCCTCCCGCCGCCGCATCAGCCCCTCTTCATCAAATTCCCAATTCTCATTACCATAGGCCCGATACCACTGCCCCGCATCATCGTGCCACTCATACTGAAAGCGTACGGCAATTCGGTTCTCCCCAAAGGCCCACATCTCCTTAGTCAATCGATAATCCAGTTCCTTATCCCACTTACGGCTCAAAAAATCTCGAATCGCTTCTCGTCCTTCAAAAATCTCAGCTCGATTACGCCAATGGCTGTTTTCTGAATACGCCATCGAGACCCTTTCTGGATCACGACTATTCCACGCGTTTTCAGCCATACGTACTTTCTGAGCCGCGATCTCGTAGGTAAACGGGGGGACTAACTTTGGAGCTGACATAGGCAAAAATCCTGACTCATCAATCAAACGGATTAATTCACTCTACTTATACCTGTCAGTGTTCTCATTTAGATGGGACGAAATTTTGGAAAACTAGGATTTTCTTGAGACTCTCAATCCTTTCTATTTTGCTGGCGCTGATTTAGGGGATAAACCGATCTGTGAGACATGCGCCGATGTTTACCCGATAAATTCATCCCGAGGCTCAGCAACGCCTCTATTTTTTATCAACCGATAACATTTCCTTTCCCCTCCTGAAAAATTCTTGTATCTTAAATAGAGTGATCATTCTATTTGGATAGAACTATGGCCGAAGCAACTACCATGACCGCTGAGGTTACAGCACCGCTTACGCCCATTCCCCAAGAGGGCCTAACGGATTTGGCAGCAAAAAATAAAGCCAACCCCGCCGATAAGACCCTTAAGGTGAAAACCGTCTGTACTGGCAAGTTTCGCAGTCTAAACTACGCCCGTGATTTAGAAGCCTTTGCCATTGATGAACCTCCCGTTCTCCTAGGGGACAATACGGCTCCCAACCCGTCTGAGATTGTGCTTGGGGCATTGGGTTCTTGTTTGGTGGTAGGCATCCAAGCCAATGCCGCGGCTAAAGGCGTCAGCTTAACCAAATTGGAAATTTTCCTAGAAGGAGACATCAACATTGTCAGCACCTGGGGTACTGGAGAACTGGAAAAGCCTCAGATCGGGTTTACCGATGTGCGAGTGAAGGTGGACATAGATGGTGATGCTGACAAGGCTGTTTTAGAAGAGATGGTGACCCATGCAAATACCTGGTCGCCGGTATCTGCCACATTGAGCAACCCGATGCCGGTATCGGTTTCGATGGTTTAGTTAGGCTGGCTGGATAGAGCGCAGGCTGGGTTTAAAGATCCACCCTGCGCTCAACGTAATACGGCTAATCAAATCAACCCCCACGAAAGGGGTAAGAGATCGTTAAAAGCTCTACATCTAGTGCCCCACAGCCAACGTGTCGCTTTAGCAAACAGTCCTTAGTGGGTAGGAGCTAACCACCCAGATTAATGCAAGCTATGGGTTTAGCGACAGCCTGCAATTAGCGCCCGATCCAAAACTGGGCGCATGCTTCAGCATTGTGCCAACAGACCATTCTCTACGTCCCGGGATAACTATACCCAGCGTTATCAGATCAACCCATACACATCAGCATTGCCATGCAAACTGTTTCAAAACCTTCAAACCGCGGGGCATCTCTGGAAACCTTAGGAGTGACCCCGGCTATCACTGAGCTTCGCCAGGTAATTAATCAGGTACTGACCCCCAAGGTGCAAGATATTGACCTCAAGGGAGAATTCCCCAGGGACATTATGCATCAGCTGGGTGCGGCCGATGCCTTTGCCCATGCGGTATCGACAGACCATCAAGGGTCTGGAAAAGGTCTGAGGGCCGCGGTTCAGAGTATTGAGGAAATTTCTAAGGATTGTCTTTCGACTGGGTTTATTGCCTGGTGTCAGGTGGCCTGTACCTGGTATTTAGAAAATACTGAAAACAAGACACTCAAGGCTGAAATGCTTCCTAAGGTGGCGACGGGCCAGGTGCTAGCAGGAACAGGGTTGTCGAACCCGATGCAACACTTTGCTGACATTGAGAAAATTGCCCTGACGGCGACGCGGGTGGATGGGGGCTATGTCATTAATGGTCTGCTACCCTGGGTTTCTAATTTGGGACCTGGCCATTACTTTGGCATTGCTGCCAAACTGGCTGACTCGGATGAGTACATGATGGCCATTGTCTCCGATCAGCTGGAGGGCATGTCGCTACGGCTTAATGCTCACTTTATTGCCCTAGAAGGAACGGGTACCTATAGCTGTGTATTTCGCAATGCGTTTGTCCCGGATGAGTGGGTGTTGGCCGCTCCCTGTGAGGACTATGTGGCCTGCATTCGGCCTGGATTTATTTTGACCCAGGTGGGCATGGGTCTGGGGCTAACCGATAGCTGCATTGAGCTGATGAGACGGTCGAATAAGCGGCTGGGCCATGTGAATTGTTATTTGGATGATCAGGCCGAAGACCTGAGTGCCGATCTAGAGATAGCTCGACAGCGCACCTATAGGCTGGCGGATCAGTTAAATAACTGCACAGGGGTGGCTGACCCTCAACTGACGAGGGAGATTATCCAAGCTCGAGCCACAGCGTCAGAACTGTCGTTGCGCTCGTCCCAGGCGGCGATGCTCCATGCGGGGGCACGGGCCTATGTGCATGGTAGCGCTCCAGAGCGTAAGCTACGGGAAGCGTATTTCGTGGCGATTGTGACGCCTGCCCTAAAGCATCTGAAGAAGATGTTGGCAGATATGAAAGAGACCGCATTGCCCGTTGCATAAACGTAGGTTCTGTCGGAAAGGGACGTAGGGTGGGCAATGCCCACCCTACAAAAATATGGAGCCATAACATGGAGCCATAACAGATAATTAAGCTCTGTTAAATGGTATTAATGCCCACAAAAATCTGTTGGAATAACCGTTCTAATAAGGAGGCAGTAGCCCTTATCAAAAATTGGTCCTATGGTATCGATTTCCGGTCAGCCTCGCCAGTGGAGTAATCTATCCTGCGAACAGGGAGATGTGAGCACTGTTGCTACACGTTGTGTTATTTGCGGTAGCGTTCACTCCACCCAAGATCACTGGCGATTAATGGCTGAGGCTGAGATGCCTCAAAATCCGGCTGATTTGATCGATGACCTGGTTAAGATGCGGATGTATCAGCCCGCTGCCATTGAAACGGCAGATGCCATTAGTCAGGCAGAATTGCGTACAGCGTTGTTTGTCAGCATGGTGGGGCAAGGCAAGCCCAAGCGAGAGCGGCTGGTGAGGGACTTAATTCAGCTGGCAGGTGGTTTGGACCAAGCGTTTAGTGCGGCCTTTGGGCCTAAGGCGGGAGAGTTTTTCACCGATGCCAAGCGCATGAGCCAGGTGACGCGGCGTAAGTTCTTGCAGAACATTGCGGTGGGTGCGGCCCTGGTGACGTTGGCTAACTGTGATTCCACCCCCGATGTGGCAGAAGACGCGGCGGATGCACCGCCCATTGGAGCGTTGGAGAAGTCCAATCTGAAGGTGGCGTTTCTGCCGATTACCTGTGCGACACCGATTATTATGTCGAAGCCGCTGGGTATCTATGAAAAGCACGGTCTCGATGTGGAGCTGATGAAATATTCCAGCTGGTCGGTGGTGCGGGACGCTGCGAGCGCAGGTGAACTCGACGCCTATCACATGCTGGCCCCCATGCCCATTGCCATGTCCCTGGGTCTGGGCTCCACCCCATTCTCAGTCAAGCTAGCCAGCATCGAAAATAATAACGGTCAGGGCATAGCCGTCGCCAAGAAACACCTGGGCAATGTGAACCGCCCAGCCGACTTTAAGGGAAAGACAATCGGCAATACCTATGAATACTCAAACCCCAACCTGTATCAACGGTACTATTTGGAAACAGG
>CALBPH010000730.1 GCA_937899365.1 uncultured Leptolyngbya sp. | reverse complement strand
GCCTGACGCTAACATCCCAGAAAGACATTGCTGGTTTACCCCCTAGTTTGCTTAGCCTTGCCGCCCAGGCTGCCCGCGAAGCAGGGCAAGACGCAGCCACAGCAGAATCCGGCCCCTGGCGCATTACCCTAGATATCCCCAGCTACGGACCTTTTCTAAAACACAGCCAGCGTCGGGACCTGCGAGAAAAGCTGTACCGCGCCTATGTCAGCCGCGCCTCGACTGGCGACCTGAATAACTCCCCTCTAATTGATAAAACCCTGGCGCTGAGAAAACAACAGGCCCAGCTATTGGGTTTTGACACCTACGCAGACCTCAGCATTGCCCGAAAAATGGCCCCCTCGGTGGAGGCGGTTGAAACGCTAATGGAAGAGCTGCGGAGTGCCAGCTTTGATACCGCCATTAAGGAGCTAGACGACCTCAAGGCGTTTGCCCAAGGTCAAAATGCGCCAGAAGCCGAAAACCTCAAGCAGTGGGATATTCCCTTTTGGGCAGAGCGGATGCGGGAAAAAGAGTTTGACCTCAATGATGAAGAACTGCGACCCTATTTTCCGCTACCGCGGGTCCTCAACGGGCTGTTTGAGCTGGCCACTCGTCTGTTTGGTGTCACCATTACCGCCGCTGATGGCCAGGCTCCCGTATGGCACCCAGACGTGCGCTACTTTGCCATTGCTGATGCCAGCGACAATCCCTTTGCCTACTTTTATTTAGACCCCTACAGTCGCCCGGCTGAAAAACGGGGTGGAGCTTGGATGGATGAATGTGTGGTGCGGGCCCATACGGAGGCAGACCGGCCCGTCAGGCTGCCGGTTGCCTACCTGGTGTGCAACCAGTCGCCCCCCATTGATGGCAAACCCAGTCTGATGACGTTCCGCGAAGTGGAAACCCTCTTCCATGAGTTTGGTCACGGGTTACAACACATGCTCACCCAGGTGGACTACCCAGGCGCGGCGGGCATTAACAATGTGGAATGGGACGCGGTGGAGCTGCCCAGCCAGTTTATGGAGAACTGGTGCTATGACCGTAGCACCCTCTTTAAGATGGCGCGGCACTACGAAACCGGCGCACCACTACCGGAAGACGACTACCAAAAACTGTTGGCAACCCGTAACTTCATGACCGGTAATGCGATTTTGCGCCAGGTGAATTTTGGCTGGCTGGACATTGAATTACACTCTCGATACCAGCCTGATGGCGAAGAAAGTATCTGGGACGTGCGCGATCGCTTAGCGCAGAAGACCACCGTTCTACCCCCCTTAGCCGAGGATTCTTTCCTCTGTAGTTTTGGCCATATTTTTGCTGGGGGCTATGCGGCGGGCTACTACAGCTACTTCTGGGCAGAGGTGCTCAGTGCCGATGCCTTTGCCGCCTTTGAAGAGGTGGGCATTGATAATGAAACAGCGGTGCAAGAAACCGGACAGCGCTTTCGCGATACGGTTCTGGCCCTTGGCGGCAGCCGTCACCCCATGGATGTATTCCAGGCATTCCGAGGTCGTGAGCCCAGTACCGATGCCCTGTTGCAGCATCGCGGTTTAAAGGCAGCGTAGGGTGAAAGCAGGCCTTGTGCATAGCGTAGGTGTAATCACTGCGCCTACGCTATGCACAAGATTTTGCCCAGAAATTTGCAGGATTTTCTTCATTTGGGAACCATTCCACCACTAGACTATAGGCAACTGGTTCTCGGGCAGACATTCCTTGACGGATATTGAACAGGCTACTAGCGCTGCACCATTCTCGCGCAGGGAACTGCGTGAACTGGTGCGATCGCAACTTCAAGCCCTGCTCGAACAGGACAATTACCAAGGCGCAAAGGTACTGCTCGTACCGGTACAGCCCGCCGACATTGCCGAAGCCATCGAGGGTCTGCCCGAAGCCATGCAGGCCATCGCCTTTCGACTATTGTCCAAGAGCGAAGCCATCGAAGTTTACGAAAACCTCGATACCAGCATTCAACAAGCCCTCGTCGAAGACTTTAAACGCCAGGATGTCATCGACATCGTGGACAAAATGTCCCCTGACGACCGCGCCCGTCTATTTGATGAACTCCCCGCCAAGGTAGTCCGACAATTGCTCCAGCAGCTCAGCGCCCAAGAACGGGAAGCCACCGCCCTACTCCTAGGCTACGAAGCAGGCACCGCCGGGCGGGCCATGACCCCCGAGTACATCGCCCTCAAAGAAGACTGGACCGTGGAGCGGGCCCTCAACCACATTCGCAGACTGGCCAGCGTTAGTGAACCCGTTTACTACCTCTACGTCACCGATAGCGCCCGCCGTCTCACCGGCATTTTATCGCTGCGCATTTTAGTCATCGGTCAGCCAGAACAAACCATCGGTGAGCTGATGACTCGGGATGTGGTGTCTGTGCAAACAGGCATTGACCAAGAGGAAGTGGCGCGTCTGATCCAGCGTTACGACTTTTTAGCCGTGCCCGTTGTCGACACAGAAGAACGACTGGTTGGCATCATCACCGTAGACGACGTCCTCGATATTCTCGAAGAAGAAACCACCAAAGACATCTATGCCCTAGGCGGTGTGCAGTCCGGCGGTGACGACTATTTTCAAACCAATCTGCTCACGGTCGCTCGCAAACGGGTGGTGTGGCTTTCCGTACTGCTGGTGGCCAATACCTTTACAGCTGCTGTCATCAAAAGCCAAGAAGATTTGATTCAGCAGGTAGCCGTTCTAGCCTCCTTTATCCCATTACTCATCGGTACCGGGGGGAATGTCGGAGCCCAGTCCTCCACCGTGGTTATCCGAGGGTTAAACACCGACGAACTAAAACTGCGAGAAGCGTTCCAGGTGATTCGTCGGGAAGCCATTGCCGGCGCTTTTTTGGGGTTGATGCTGGGCTTGGTGGTTACAGGCGTCGCCTATATAGTGCCTACCATTAGCCCTGGTATAGCCGTCAGTGTTGGCTGTAGCCTGGTGGCCATATCCATCTTGGCCTCGAGCGCCGGGGCCGCACTGCCCATCCTGTTCCAAAGCCTCGGGTTTGACCCAGCCTTGATGTCAGCGCCGTTTATTACCACCGTCGTGGATGTGTTCGGCGTTCTAATTTACCTAAATCTGGCCCGCCGAATACTGCAGCTCTAGCCTAGCTATCACAGGCGTTTTCCTTCCTCTGCATCGGACCGAACCGAACCGATCCCAGCCATGTGTCATAAATATCCTAGGATATAAGAAGTAATAAGCTGCTTAGTGGCCCACTCCACCGTGATCTGCCATCAGGCCAGCCAACCCAGTTCTCTGAAACAAACGCTTTCTACCCAACCCTTACGTCAGCCATTAACTGCTACGACCATAACCGAGACGTCAGCCCGTGCTAAAAAACTTCCAGCAAGGTTTGAAGAATGACCTGATTGCAGGTCTTCTGGTGGTTATTCCCCTCGCCACAACCATTTGGCTAACCATCACCGTTGCCAGCTGGGTGATTCGTGCATTGACACGGTTTCCAAAGCAGCTAAATCCATTTGTAGACCTCCACCCTGCCCTAGTCGCCCTGTTTAATCTCGGTGTCGGCTTTGCGGTGCCGCTATTGGCCATTTTGCTGATCGGTCTGATGGCGCGGAACATTGCCGGTCGATGGCTGTTGGACTTTGGTGAACGTGTTCTCCAGTCAATTCCCCTGGCAGG
>CALBPH010000729.1 GCA_937899365.1 uncultured Leptolyngbya sp. | reverse complement strand
TGATTTCAGTTAAGCTGCGCAGGTTTTTGCCATCTTTTTTGTCTACTTCGGGGTCAATCTCTAGAACGTCGTAGAGTTTGTTCCAGTAGTGGCGGATGGTGCTGGGCTGTACGTTGAGTTCTTGGGCAATGGCTTTATCTTGCAGACCTTCATGGAAAGCCAGGGTAAGGACTTCTAGCCACTCGGGTTTAAGTTCGATGCCAGCCTGGAGCGCTTTGATGCCCCGAGTATGGCTAAAGCCTTTGAGAGCACCGTCAATGCGCTGAAAAATATCCTGGCTCGACATGCTCTTGTCGACAATGGTGAATCCGCCCTGGTGGCTGTCGATTTCTGACCTGACCCTGACTAGAGCTTTAATGTAGGTACTTTGTACGGCAATATTTTGCTCAGGGTAGTGTTTCATTACCTGTCTGAGCAATTCAATGCCGGTTTCCACTTTGGCATCTTGCTGATAGGCCTCAGGGATAGACAAGTCTAAAATCGCTAGGCTGAGGCGATGATTGGCTAGCTGCTCTAGCGCTTCCTGGGCTGTTTTAGCGGTCAGCAGCTCATGGGCTGGGTAGTGCTCGCGCAGAATACCAATGGTGCCGCTGAGGACAACTTGATGATCATCGACAATCAGGATTTTACCGGTAGGTGCTTCGTTGAATGTGGGGCCCATAATTCATGTTCACTATCGATGGCTGCTGTAGATGCTAAAGCATTAATGGTCAGCTGCCCCCAATGTTTTGACCGTTAATACTGGTTAGATGGCACAAGGCTAATAAGCATTTCGTTGATATCGCTAACAGAACACCTCAAAAATTTAGGTATTGCATTTGACGATATTCATACCCTAATTTTTTACAGGCATTTTCGACAATAATCAAAGCCTTCAAGTTGTTAGCTAAAAAATGCCTTTCCCTTTGTAGTTTTCTACAAAGTTTGCTGAGACTAGTTCACAGGGCTATGTTCTATTTTTGAGAATACAGGTAATCTCTGGGTTTATTGGCTCTGACGCATTGTCGTCAATCAGGTCGTCAAGTTACTGATGGAAAGACAAGATAATTCTCTCATTACCTAACTGTCGATTTCGCCCTCAAAGAGAGTGTCTAATGGCATAGCATCAATGCCCAACTGCTCTGTCAGATAACGCGACAGCACATCATTTTGACCATGGGTGACGTAGACCGTCTTGGCTTTAGTTTCTGTTACGGTTTTAATCAAGCTTGGCCAGTCCGCATGGTCCGAGAGAACAAATCCTCGCTCATAGCCTCGCCGGCGACGGGCACCGCGCACCGCCATCCACCCAGACGCAAAGGCTGTCTGGGGTCGCTTGAAACGCTTCATCCAGGAAGACCGATGGCCCGACGGGGGGGCAATTACCAAGTCTCCCTGAAACTTATAAGACTTTTCAGTTTGACTGGTGGGTACGGTGGGCAGCATGTGGACGCCCACCTCTCGATAAATCTCTGTCAACACCTGCACCGCCCCGTGGACATAGACGGTCTTGTCGGTAAACTGAGTCAGCTCTGCCAACACTCGCTGAGCTTTACCAAAGGAATAACAAAACAACAACGAAGGTCGTTCTAAATCGCTTTGCCACCAGCGATAAATTTGTTCGGCGGTTTCTTTACCCGACTGCCAGCGATAGATGGGTAGCCCAAACGTAGCTTCGGTGATGTAAGCGTCGCATTCCACCACTTCAAACGGTTCATTAGTGGGGTCCGAACAGCGTTTGTAGTCGCCTGAAATCACCCAGACTTCGTCCTTGCATTCTACGCGGATCTGGGCTGAGCCAAGGACATGGCCCGCTGAGTGAAATGAAACCCAGGTATTCCCCAGTTTAATTTTGTCGCCATACTGGGTTGACGTTAGGTTAATGTCTTTGCCCAGACGTTTGCGCAAAATGCCTGCTGAACTACCAATGGCATAGTAGTGTTCAGAACCAGAGCGGGCATGGTCGGAGTGGGCATGGGTGATCAGCGCAGTGTCTACAGCTCGCCAGGGATCGATGTAGAAATTACCTTGCTCACAATACAAACCTTCGGGGCGAACGCTAATTAGATTCATGCTATCTGGAAATTATGCGTCCCCTCTGACTGCGTGCAGGGGATGTTTGCGGGGAGGATTGGCTGAGTGCAGTCGAAACCAACCAGACTATTTTGAACAATTATCTTAAAAATTAATAAAGCGATTTGCCCAATTTCCTAGTGTATGGCCTGAAATTTAGCAAATCAAGCGGTCTATTGCACAGCTTATATGAAAGCTATAGATGGATTTAATCAATTTAATTGAGCACTCTAGGGCAATATCAGAGATGAAGCCTGTCCAGATTTGAAACTCTAGTTTTCGTTGGGGAAACCTTATGGTTTTAACTTGGATGTGGTTTACCCATGATCTACGCGGTTGCTGATTTATGGGATGAACCAATCTGTGAGTCGTGCCACATACCAGCATCTTTCAGATTAAGTCATGCCGAGGATCCGCAACGTCATCATCTACACATCAGGTGCTCTATGGCTGAGAGCAATCCCAACCGACTTAAACTTTCGCAACTGCGGGCTCTGGTGGCCATTGCTAAAACCGGCACGTTTAGTGATGCGGCCCTACAGCTAGACCTGTCTCAGTCGGCGGTGAGCCATGCGATCGCAACCCTAGAAACCGAGCTGGGCGTCATTCTCCTCAACCGAGGCCGCCAGGGCGCAGTCCTCACCCCGGTGGGCGAAGCCATCACCACCGAAGCCGAACAGGTGCTAGACCGGCTAGAAAAAATTTGCCAGCAGGCCCAGCTGGCCAAGGGGCTACAGTCGGGTCAGGTGCGTCTGGGCGGCTTTCGCAGTGTGGCCACCCATATTTTGCCAGCGGTGATTGAGCGCTTTCGCCAGCAGTACCCCGGCATCAGCGTCACCATCGAAGAATTTAGCCACTACCACCATGTCGAAGACTACCTGCGCCAGGGCCGCATCGACATTGGCTTTAGCTATTTACCGGCCATTGCCGAGTTTGAAGCCTGGGAGCTGCTGCGGGATGAATATATCGTGCTGCTGCCGCCAACGGCCAAACCCATGGATGCCCACCTGAGCTGGAAACAGCTATGTAGCTTTCCTTTGATTCAAACGCCGCCTGGGGATGGCTGCCGCTACAACGTCGAGAAATATTTGACTCGTCACAAGCAGGCCATCAAGTTTGCCTACGATGTCCGCGAAGACTCCACCATCGTCAGCATGGTCCGGCGTGGGTTGGGGGCGGCCATCATGGCCCGTCTGGCGGCTGAACCCATCCCTGAAGATGTGATTGTGGCCCAATTGCCAGAACCCTTTGAGCGGGTCATTGGTGTGGTCACCCTGGCCGATGCCCTGCAGCCGCCGTCGGTCTTTGCCTTTTTAGACACCATCAAAGCCGTGTGGGGTGGTAAGCCCAGTAAACCCAAGGCGGCCTAGGATGGGCGGTGTTACCGGCGATGGCGGTAAAAGTCTTAAAACTTAAAATTCAAAACTCACAATTCAAAACCCATCATCGACAATGTAGACAGATCGCCTACACAAGTTTTCTGTGGTTCCATTAAACGACAATACCCCCACCCGCACGCCGCCCTATGTGGAGATTGTGCTGATTGCCCTCTATGTGGCGATTTTTGTATATGAACTGT
>CALBPH010000728.1 GCA_937899365.1 uncultured Leptolyngbya sp. | reverse complement strand
AATTTTGCCGATTACATTTGCAGATACCGAAACTTATTTCAGCCTTTCCCTTCATCATCGTGATCCCTTTGATCGCATGTTGATTACCCAGGTAATGAACCGTTCTTTATCCATCATTACTGCCGATTCTGCCTTTGATGCCTATTCCGTCGATCGAGTAGGGCTATGATCTAATCAATCGCTGCGACTGCTTTGGGATGGTGTTTGAATAAATCTTTGAATAAGGTCGGGAAACGTGGTGATGCCAGGGCGTTGGCAGCCATAGTCCAATCTGTAACATATAAAAGAGTAAAACCTTGATATTGACGTCAATTTTAGGGTTTCTACGAACTAAAAAAAATTAGAATAGACTGCCTGACGATTAAAGGATTATTCGTAAGGGTTATACCCGTGGAAATAATATGGACGTGATTGCTATTCGCCTTAAGCCTGGAGAAGATCTCAAACAATCTCTGCTGAGATACTGTATCGACCAAAAAATAGATGCTGCTTATATGCTGAGCTGTGTGGGTAGTTTGCGTCAGGCCGCAATCCGATTTGCTAATCAACCAGAAGGAACCGTTTTTGAACGACCGTTAGAGATAGTGTCGCTAGAAGGTACACTCTCGCAATATGGTGTTCACTTGCACATTGCCGTATCGGATAGTGAAGGCCAGGTTATCGGTGGTCATTTGATGGATGGCTCGACTATCTACACGACAGCAGAGATAGTCTTGGGAATAGTGCCTAATACCATCTTTAAGCGGGAGATTGATCCACTCACCGGATACAGAGAGCTAACAATTACCAGCTAGAATTTGGGAAGGAGTGAGTTTGCTCCTCGCCATATCTACTGCCTAGTAAGGTTCGTTTAAGAAAGATTAGACACCACTCCTTCTATCAGCAACACCAATGATTTTGTTTGAGACTGAGCGAATAATCTGTCGTAAGTTGTTGCCATCAGATGTTGATGAGATGTATGCCGTATACAGTGACGCTGGTGCAATGCGCTGGGTAGATGATGGACAGCCTATTCAAAGGAGCGAATGTGACAGATGGTTAACAGTTACGCTAAACAACTATGAGTTACGTGGTTACGGAATGTCTACGCTGGTTAACCGAGAGGATAGAGCTATTATTGGCTTTTGCGGACTGGTGCATCCAAATAATCAGTCTGAAACAGAAATCAAATACGCACTCCATCGTAGATTTTGGGGAGCAGGGCTTGCTACTGAAGCAGTTAAAGCCATGCTCGAATACGGCCAATGCGAATTTCAGATTTCTGAAGTTATTGCAACAGTAGCAGCAGAACATATAGCGTCTCGTCGGCTACTCCTAAAAGCAGGAATGAAAGCATTGGCTAACCGTTACGACGATAAGGATTCATTGATCATGGTCTTTAGGTGGCAATCTGATGAGTAGATATTATTTCTGCATTAACTGCTAGCCTGAAGCTTCATGGTGTCAGTAACAAGCTGTAGGGTGCATTCCCTGTCGTAACTTCCAATAAATTACCAATAAATTTGGGGCCGCACAATGCTCATACATTACTTGAAGCAAACGAGTTCAGCTGTAGTGGTCCTTACAAAGTTGTTGCCGAATTGATATCTACAACAAAAGACTATTCAACACCTTCAAAGCGCCAGGGAACCGGATCAACCGCCACACCATTCACGTAAAGCCCCCAGTGCAGGTGCGGGCCAGTTGATGCTCCTGTTGACCCTACACCACCGATCGCCTGTCCGGCAGTGACAAAGTCTCCTTCTTTAACATCTATACGGCTCAGGTGAATCATAATACTCAACACACCCTGACCGTGGTCAATACCGATGGTGTTGCCGTGTAACTCAAAGCCATCAACCACTCTCCCTACCAGCCGGATGATGCCCGCCGCTGGAGAGACAACCGGTGACCCGGTAGCAGCAGCGTAGTCCACCCCTCGGTGGTAATAGTTTTCGGCAAATTCGCCGTTGTAATATCGCCGGACGCCAAATACGGTACTGACATAGCCCTGGCTAGGACGGACTAAAGCACCTTGCCAATGACGTTCTGGCGTAACGCTGCGCTT
>CALBPH010000727.1 GCA_937899365.1 uncultured Leptolyngbya sp. | reverse complement strand
TAAATCGGTGGGCTGCCGCATCTATCTCTAGGGTTGGGCGATAGGCCCGTACTGCCTCAGGGTAGAGGGAGACACCGCCATAGCCCGTATAGTCGGGGCTCAGGGGCAGAATAATTTCTTTAAGCTGGCCCTCGGTCGTGTAGCCACCAAAGGCATTGGCGGCTAAAAAATAAAGCGACTGACTCCCAGGGGTAATCAGAATATTTTTAGCCTGGAGGCTGAGGCCATAGCGTTGGTTAAAATCGGCTGTAATGGCCTCAATCAAAGGTTCATAGCCCCGACTAGACCCATAGCGACAGACCACTTCGCCATAGTCTGAGCTGGCCAACAGCTCGGCGGTGCAGTCGCGCCACAGCTGCTCCACCTCTGGCAAAATCACCGGATTGCCCGCACTTAGGTTAATAAAGTCTGCGGACTGCCCCGACTGTAGGGTTTCGATGATATCTTTCATGATTGCCCGCACCCCTGTGAGGTGAGACATCTGTTGACCAAATTGGGTAAGGGCTGGGGCCATGAAACACTGCCGCACGGGGCTAAATTGACTGCTCAACGGTGACTCCACTACTGGCTCTATCCGTTGTAAAACCCAGGCTGTTACCAAACCCAGGTTCAAGATTGGTTCACTATACCGCAGCCTTTCGCCGTTAATTTTGCAGCAGCTGTGCGAATTTTTTGCACGATTGCCTATGCTGCTGTTATCCACTCCCACCCTTTTCTGGAAGGATCATGACTCTTCGTCGCTCCCTTAGTGCCAAGCTACCTCCCCCGCTCAAGCCCCTAACCCAGTTTATTTACAACTACTGGTGGAGCTGGACCTCGGAGCGGGGGTCGCTGTTTCGTGTGTTGGCCGCTGATTCCGGTGTGTAACGAGCATGGCCAACGGCTCAAGATTCGGGTGACGATTCGTCAGCGGATGGTCAAAGCCCAGGTCTGGCAGGTGCAGGTGGGGCGCAGCCTATTGTATTTGCTGGATACGGACATTATTGAGAACGATGTTGATGATCAGCAAATTACCGCTCAGCTGTATAGCGGTGACCCCCACAAGCAGCTGGCCCAGGAAATTCTTTTAGGTGTCGGCGGCGTGCGTATGCTCCAGGCACTGGGGATTGAGCCTGCCATCTATCACCTTAACGATGTCCATGCAGCCTTTGCACTGTTAGAGCTGGCACGGTTTGAGCTGGATCAAATGGGGGGCACCCTGGCGGATGTGACCCCCTATGTGTGCGATCGCACCCTATTTACTACCCACACCCCGGTGCCAACGGGACAGGTGTTTTCCTTGGCCATGATGGACGACTACTTTGTCGACTACTGGCCTCGGTTAGGGCTAGATCGTGCCGAGTTTTTTGCCCTGGGTGCCCAGTCGTCTAATCCTGATGTGTTTAGCATGACGGCCCTGGCGCTACAGCTAACCCGTTCGGCCAATGCGGTGAGTAAACGCCATGGGGAGGTGTCCAGTCAGCTCTGGCAAAACCTATATGCTGAACGGTCGGAGAAAAAAGCGCCCATTGGTTACATTACCAACGGCATCCATTCCCGCAGTTGGATTGCGCCTCTACTGGAGGATCTGTATCAAGATTATTTGGGTAAACATTGGGCCGAGCGTCTCAGCGACCCTGACATCTGGAGCAAAATTGAGCACATACCCGATGAGCGACTATGGCAGCGACATCAGATTTTAAAGGCACGACTGATTGCATACACCCGCGATCGGGTTCTAAAGGCCAGACGAGAGCGTAAGGAATGTTCTGACGATATTAAAGCGGTTGAGCGTCTGTTGGACCCTAAAGTGCTTACCCTGGGGTTTGCTCGGCGTTTTAGTGACTACAAGCGTAGCGATCTGATTTTTCGCGATCTCAGTCGGCTCACACGGATTTTTTCTAACCAGAAGCGACCGGTACAGCTGATCTTGGCGGGTAAGGCGCGCCCCAACGACACCGCGGGCAAGCGGATTATTCAGCGAATTACTGAATGGAGCTGCCATCCGGATCTGCGGGACCGAATTGCCTTTATCGAAGACTACGACATGTACACGGCTAAGCTGATGGTCCAGGGGATTGACCTCTGGTTAAATACGCCCCGCCGCCCCCTCGAGGCGTCGGGCACCAGCGGTCAGAAGGTGGCGCTTAACGGGGGGATTAATTTCAGCGTTTTAGATGGCTGGTGGTGTGAGGGGTATAAACCCCATCTCAATGGTTGGGCCATTGGGGAAGATGCAGAAACAAGGGATCAGGAGGTTCAGGATACGATAGATGCAGAATCGTTCTATGCTCAGCTAGAACGGGATATTGTGCGGCTTTATTATGATTGCGATCGCAACCATATTCCCCACGGCTGGGTAAAGCGAATGAAAGCCTCTATCCGCACCATTGCGCCCATATTTAATAGCGATCGCATGGTGTCTGACTACGTTAACCAGCTCTATATTTCATGAGTCCCCCCTGGCAGCTCGACTTCTACCGCCGTCCATTAAAAAACACCGACGCCCATTCCCTATGGGAGTTACTGCTGTGTACCCCCGACATGGGTTTTAGCTATGGTGAAACCTGTCCCCAGCCCGAGGCTAATGCCATGTGGCTACGGCATCAGCTAAAACGGGCTATCCATCGAGCTGGCTACCGTCCTGAAGCACTGTATGTCTTTCGACCCCAGACGCAAACCTTAGCAGAGGTGGCCTGTCGAGAATTGGATATTCCCGTGGTGCCCAAGCGTGATGTTGCCACCCTAAAGCAGTGGTTACGGCAGCGCACCGCCTGGTATCCAAACCTCAAAACCTATACCGGAGAAACCTACTCTCCGTTTGCCATTGAGCGCTCTACTCCCGTACCGCTGCCCGACAACTTGTGGGGGGAAACGTGGCGATTTGCGGGGCTCTCCAACGCTGATATACTACGGTTCCAATACGAATCAATCCCTATTCGCTCAGTGCCCAAAGAGCTGCTGCCCCTAGAAATTGGTCTTTCGAGCACTGTGTTGATTCCGGGGGTGGTTATTGATGGCGGTCGCCGCGCCATGGGGCTGGCCCAGTGGCTAGAGTCGGTACGACCTGCTTTTTTGAAGTATATTGCCGGTCAGCCTGACGGATTGATTTTGGAGGCGGGACTTTGCGATCGCTTTGTCTTGACCACCTTTGAGGATAACGATGTTCGCGGTGCTGCCAATGCGTTTGAGCAACGCAAAGCCACCGCTAAGGGGTTACATTTTCTGCTCATCCGCCCTGATGATTCAGGTATGACCTACAGTGGCCTATGGCTGTTACAGGAATCGCCAGACACAATGGTTGGCTAGTGTCTAAATCTAGATTAAACGTACGGTAGGGGCATGGAACACCTCTACCGTACGTTTAGGCAGCGAAAAATAATTTCTGAATTAGCCAAAAAATTGCCTGGGGTAAAGGCATCCAGAGGGGCATCAAAATCAGTAAACCCAAATAAAGCCGTGCAATAAAACTGCTTTTTGTTTGGATAAGCCCCATCACCATGAGTAACGCGCCAAAGCCTAAGACTGGAATGACCGCATAGGTGGTAGTCACAAATATAAATAGCAGCCAGTCCCGTTTTTGATACAGCCAACGGGGCACCGTCAGCAAAAAACTAGCCGCCACCAGCCCTTCGATCAAAATCGTCCAGTAGGACAGCACTAAGCTCACAGCCGCCATGCGAGGTGTCGTTGCTAACTGCTGTGGGTCCATGACAGCGGCTGATGCCTGCATGGTTTCAAATAGCTGACGATTATCTGCCAACGTTGTCAGATCTAGCCCCCCAAACAGCACAGCCCCCATGGCTAACCGGCTGTCTAGCAAAAATGTTAGGTGCAAAAACGAGCCGTCTAAATATTCCCCACCTAGAAATTTCCAAAGGGTAGCGAATAAAAAACACAGACCAATCAACCAGCGGGCATTCCATCGCAGCACCTGCTTGGGGGTGGAACTCCAAATTGCTAACGTGCAAACCAGCACCCAGTAGGTGTAGAGATATTCATGGTTGACCAGGTTAGACCAGTGCCACAGATTATTAAAAACGAGGCATAGACTCATGGCTAGCCAGATCCACCGCTGGCGCACAAGCGGTGAGTACAGCAACATAGCTAACGCCAGCAGCTTTTCTGGCAGCATGGTCCAGAGCCAGTGATCGATCCCATGGAGTAGGAGCAAAATCGTCGTCAGCCGCAGCACCAACAGATATAGGGGCGGTTGCATGAGACCACTCAGCCAAGAGTTCCATTGCTTGACTAGCTTCATGGCTGAACCTCAACCCTGTCTGTAAGCGGCTCGTAGGTAATCACCCGACCGTCATAACTTAATCGCCATGGCTGCAGTGCAAGTTTAGAATCGCAGTTCTTATCCTGATTCTGGCTGTGAAGTTCAGCGATAGGATTTTGCGCATCTGTTGAGAGCAAACGCCTACCGGTACGACGCAGCTGAGACTGGGTTGGAAAGGTGCTGATATGGGTATAGGCATGGGCGCTGAGCACGTCCGGGGAGTCTGTCAAAATCTGTGACAACACAAAATCATGGGTATGACTGCAATCAATCAGCTGGGTGGTCACCACCCGTCGTTCATCTCGATCAATTGAGGCGAACATACCAAACCCGCCTCCATGCCAGGGGCTTAGACCCGCCGTATGCACTAAAACGATCTGTCTCAGGGCAACGGTGGTGAGCAGCAGGGGGATGGCACCTGTTTTGAGAAATTTTAGGAGTGAATATTTGAGGATCATTGAGCGGTTGGCCTTAACGACGCAGCCAATTTAGAAATCCCACCGTAGCAGCAATCACCGCTGCTAGGTAAAACACATGTGTGCCAGCACTGGCCCACACAGGTCCAAAAATGAAGGGGGATATAAACTGCCCCAGAGAGGCGCAGCCAGTGCCAATGGCTAATACTCCAGACCGTTGAGTGTCGGGGGATAAATCGGCTAGGGCGCTGTAGAAGTTGGGCATGACTAGACCAAATCCTAGACCAAAAATCAGCCCTGCAGCTAACATTAGCGGCGGGGATAGGACATTGGGAATGGTGGCTAAGGAGATGGCCATGAGGAAGAAGCCAGTTGCGATCGCACCCCCAGCCCCCAATCGTTTAGAGACCTTGGCTGCCCCCACCGCCGCAATCACCGCCGCTCCCACCGAGCGAGCCGCCAAAACACAGCCGTTCAGGAGCGATGATGCGTTAATTGCTTCCTTCAGGTAGAGCGGTGCATAAACGACGACGACATAAAAAATTGCTGATGCCGTAGCCAGAGCTAGCAACAGTAGCCATACCTTACTTTGCCGGATCACATTTCCGATGCCATGGGTCTTGGGTAAGGTGGCCGTAGAGCGTCGTCCCCGAGGCAAAAACAACAGACTTGCCAAGGCCGCCGGTAGTCCCAAACCATAGAGGACAAACGCCCAGCGCCAATGATACAACCCCAACCAGCCACCCAAAATTGGGAAAATTACGGTGGCTGTGGCCAAGGCACTAGTGGCATAGCCCATCATCCGTGTGCGGGCTTCGCCATCATACAAATTACTCAAAATCCCAATGCTGCCTGCGCCAATACCGCCGCTAGCGACTCCCACCAGCGCCCGTGACAGCACAATTCCCCAAAATCCTTGGGCCGTTGCCCCCAAACTACCAAACACTCCATACGCCACCAGGCAAGCGATCAAAATGCGGCGGCTGCCTAAACGATTGGCTAGCAGACCAAAAACAAGACTGGCCAAAGCCGTCGTCAGGGTATGGGTACTCACCAGAACCCCGGCCCACCGGCTGTTCAGGCCAAACTGCTCAACAATTTCTGGAAAGACTGGGGCAACGATGGCTCCGACTGCACTGGATAAACAGCCTGCCACCATAAGTACAGCGAGTACCTGCCACGGTGGACGAGTCGGTATTTGCGGTAACCTCCCTAGTTTTGAGGCAACCGGTTTTTGATAGACAGTGGTCATAGGGGAGAACACAGCTACACTTGCAAAGAACACACCTCAACAGGCCAATGGTTCGCGACAAGTAAATAGATGTTAACATTACCCATAACTAGGCATAAGCAAAAACTTATACCTGCCCAGTTGGCGTTGTTACGTGCATATGTCTACTGGCGTTTGAGGTGGCTGTTTATGTTGTAGCCGACTGTTCAAATCTCCCTACCTGGCTTCATTGACAGTTCGTGAAGCGTCACTGAATATTGTCAGCATCGAGTTGACTACCGTCATACTGCTACCACTATGGGCCCCGTTTGGAGCCCAAAAACTGAGTTTATTGGGGGTTACTCAGTAAAAATCAAGATAAGTCTCGTACAGTGTAAAAACGCTGTCACTGACTAGCCTCAACCCTTATTTCTAGCCTTAGACGATGGAATCATCTGCTGTTCTCAAAGGTCAACCCATATACCGGCGCGCCCGTGCTGTTGGCATCAACCCAAACTACTGGTATCCAGTTTTGTGGGCCGACCACCTGAAGCCAGGGGATGTTGTCTCTATTCAGGTTTGGGAAGCTTCCTTGGCGGTCTATCGCAATGCCGATGGAGTAGTCAGCGCCCTAGCGGATGCGTGCCCCCACAAAGGAGTGGAATTACATCGAGGAGAAGTGCATGGTAACAACTTGGTGTGTCCTTACCATGGCTGGGAATTTGATAGTGATGGCCAGTGTGTTGGCATTCCTTACTTTCCCAAAGAGCAAAAATTACCCTGTGCCCAAGCCCGTAGCTATCCTACCCGCGAGTCCTATGGAATTGTATGGGTCTTTCCGGGGGATCCTCAGCTAGCCGAGCAACAGCCTTTACCAGAGGTGCCTCAGTACGGGGAACCGGGCTGGTTCATGGTGCGTATTCCGGGACACTTTAAGGCCCATTTCTCCATTTGTAACGAAAATACGATGGATGTGTTCCACGGATTTTTGCATAAGGATCTGCAAGGCTGGTACGACCCCAAGCTATTGGATCTAAAACAAGATGAGCATGGCGTCGCCGCCGATTATCAGGTATCTTACGAGGGTTTTTTAAGTAAGATACTAGGCTTGGGCACGCAAGGAAGCAACAGCGCTACTCGCACGGTTTCTATCCGCTATCGCTATCCCCACTACGCTACTGCATTAGAATCTGTATCATCGCTCTACCTGATGCGACTACCTGTCGGCCCCCGCGAAACAAGATCTTTTTCCCTATTGTTTCTCAAATTGCCCCTGCCCCAGTGGCTACTCAGTGGTCCCCTAGCTAGAGTGCTAGAAAAGATTATTTTGAACAGCGTTTTTCTCAAGTTTTTGCACCAAGACGTAGAGATGATGGAAAGTGAGCAGCGTAACTACTCCATCGATCCGCAGCGTAACTACGTCGAAGTAAATCCGGCAATTATCGCTCTACAGCGAGTAATTGTTGGACAATATGAGCGATTAGAAGTTTCTCCTTCGTCTGCTTTGGAAGCGGCAAAAGAGTCTTCTATCCAACCATCTCAGGAGGTTAGTAACGGTATGCTTGTGTGAATCGCCCGCTTGGGGATACCCAAGCCCCCGTTGCCAGGACCCATTATCAAGGGGGTTGGCTGCTGGGCTAAGCCTTGGTTGATTGATATGCTCAATGTAGGTGATGAGGAGTAAATTGTGGAAGTCGTTAATGACTATGTGCAGCGTTTACATTCAAGCGGTTTATACCCCGACAAGTTTATTTGCCATCAAAAAAATGGCAATCAGATCGAAGTAGAAGAGCAAGGGACCGGTCGGCGGCACCAGGTTCTGACATTCTGTACCAATGACGTGTTGGGCATGGCTCAAGATGATGCGGTAACTCAGGCTGCTATTGATTCCATCCGCCGCTATGGTACGTCCAATAGCTCTTGTTCAGTGCTTAGCGGTCGGATTGATTTGCACCGTCAGCTTGAAGAAGAAATCTCTGCTTTTAAGCACTTGCCCCATACCCAGCTTTTTCTGAATGCATGGATGGCATTGCAGGCTCTAATGGATGGCTTTTGCCACTTAGCAGTCCCCGTGCAGGGCTTTCAGCATACCCGTGAAACCATTATTTTTAGTGATGTGCTCAATCACGGTTGCATTATTGCTGCGGTGGTAAATGCGGATAATCGCTCGGGCAAGATGTTTGGCCACAGCCCCAAAGTGCGGGTAAAGGCCGACCGTCACTGCGACATGGATGATCTAGAGCGCAAGATGCGCCGCTATGTGCGTCCTGACGACCGGGTCATTGTGATTTCTGACGCGGTCTTCTCCATGGATGGTGACGTGGTGCCCCTGCCCCGCATGCTAGACATCATGGAAGACTATCCGGGCAGTGTTGTGGTCATGGATGAAGCCCATGCCAGCGGCGCTATTGGTGGTAAAGGCGAAGGCATTTACGACCACTTTGGGATCACTCCTCAGTCAGTGATTGAGCGCGGTATTGTGCCCATTATTATGACTACGTTTTCTAAGTTTGCCGGGTCGGCTGGCGCGGCCATTAGTGCCCCTAATCGTGAGCTGATCGACCTGTTGGATGTATCGCCTACATCCATTGGTACGATTTCTCTACCGCCGCCAGTTACGGCTGCTGCCCTAGAAAGCATTCGCCTGGTTCGTAGCGAGCCGGAACGTGTGGCTAAGCTACAGGCAAATACCCGTTATTTGCGCTCTAAGTTAATTGCGGCCGGTTTCGATGCCATTGGTGAAACCAACGTAGTTCCTGTGTTGTTACCCCCCGACCTAGATCCAAAATCCTTTGCCCGCGCCTTAATGGAAGAGTACGGTATCTGGGTTTCGGCCATCTGGTTTATTGCTAAACCCCGTCTTCGGATTACGGCCAATGCCCTCCATACCCAGGCTGATATGGATCGGTTGATAGAATCTATGGTGGCTGTTCGTCAGAAGTTGGGTGGAGCGGTTGCCCAGTACGCCTAGGGTGCCAAAGTATAGGAAGGAGTAGGTGGTGAGTGGTAATAGAGAAATAAGGCTAGCTTTTTTGTAGCTCAATGGTCTAATTTCAAACACAGCTCACCATCTACTACTCACATTAGCCATGAGTAATTTTTCTATTCGGCCGGTTACTACATCCGAAGAGCAAGCTGCTTTTATTGCTGTTCCAGCCTACGTTTATAGGGATAACCCTCACTGGGTTGCCCCCATTGAGACCAGTACGATTAAACAATTCTCCGAAGAGAATTCTTTTTTTCAGTACGGTAGGCTACGACAGTTTATTGCCTATCAGGAGAAACAGCCTGTGGGTAGGGTGGTGGCTGCGGTCAATGACCGACTTATTGAACGGGAAAATACCCCTGTCGGGTTAATTGGTTTTTTTGAGTGCATTGACCATAGCGAAATTGGTCAAGCGTTGCTGGATGAGGCGACTAACTGGCTGAAGCAACAGGGGATGACCCAGGCGCGCGGACCCATTGATTTATCTACCCACAACAACTGCTGTTTTTTGGTAGATGGATTTGAGTCAGATCCGATGTTGATGATGCCCTATAACCCCAAGTATTATTTGGACATCATGAAAGCCAACGGCTGGCATCAGGCTAAAGATGCCTATGCCTACGATTTGTCCTTAGACAAGCCTTTGCCTGACAGCTTTGAGCGGGGCTATAAAATTGCTCAAAGGGCAGGGATTACATTTCGGACTATCCACACCAAAGGTGAGGCCTTTGAGCAGGACTGTCGCCATATCTACGAACTGTTTACCACTGCGTTTGCCCATAACTGGAGTTCTAGCGCCCGCACCGAAGCGGAGTTTATGGTGGAGGCACGGGAGCTGCAAACCTTAGTAGATACGGATATTTTTGTAATTGCCGAAGATCCTAAAAAAGAGTCGGACAACAAAATGGTGGGCTTTTTTATGGCCCTGCCGGACTACAACATTGCCCTCAAGCATGTGAAGGGTAAACTGAATGTTTTTGGCATTTTGAAATTCCTGTGGCATCGCCGCAAGATCAATCAGGCCCGAGTCTTAGCCATTTGCACACTACCGGACTATAGTCGCAAAATGGTGGCCCTGGCGGTGGTGTATTTGGGCATGAAGGGCGGTACTGATAAAAAGCCTCCCTATAAACGAGCTGAGTTGTCTTGGGTGTATGAGGACAATATGCGATCGCGAAATATTATCGAGAGCACCGGAGCCACCATCTACAAGACCTACCGAATTTATGAAAAGGCCTTAGCCTAGCTCACTCTAACTCACTCGCCTAGTAGCGATTGCAACTGTCAGACGCTGACTTGGGCCGCAGGTCTAAAAGACTTGATCGAGACCAATTTATTCTCATCAGAATCCCACAAAATAAATTGAGAACAATCTAGAATATCGCCAATGCCAATGGTTTTTACCTGGGTAAGCAGGTGACTATTGGCTTGGTGACAGGCTTTGAGGTTGTAATTAGGAATTCTTTCGGAAAGGTGATGAATGTTGTGATAGCTGATATCAGCGGTAAACCATTTGAGCACCGCCGGTATATCTAGGTAGCTACTGCCTTCAATAGCGCCGGTCAGATAGTTCCACCCCTCTGATGTGTGAGCATAGGCCTCATCAAAGTTGTGCTGCACAAAGAAGACATTAATAAAAATGGCGGCAGAAAATGTGAGAACAATTGAATACACACTTAAAAAGAAGCCCGCCCCGAGCCAATGACATAGAAAAATCCATCCCCCAACCACGACAAAATTATTGCGCAAGATATCCCAAAACTCTGCTGCCGTTGACCAATGCTTAGGTTTGTGGGCTGACAAGATAGAGGCTAGGTCCATCTCTGGATCGGTTTTTAGGGATGAAACTAGATCGACGAGAAACTCATATATCCCTAGGATAAAAATAAGCCTTGGCTTAAATGCAAGGTAGAAAAAACCGCCTGGAATCACCATCAATGGGTGTCTAAGGACGCCGTACATCTTTTGGTCAGATGGTGAGAGCTGAGTGTATTCTTTAACTGATAAAAAATCTCCAATCCCTCGATATTGTTCCCAGTCACCATTTGTTTTGTGGTGATAGGCATGGTCTCTAGACCACCAATATTGCGGCATGGCATTGACAAGACCCAGGATAAAGCCTACAACCCGATTTATTTTTTTTGAGCTAAAAAGTGAGTAATGTCCACAATCGTGCATTAGGGAACAGCAGCGAAGAGAAAATAGCACGAGTAGAACAATAATCGGTGGCAGG
>CALBPH010000726.1 GCA_937899365.1 uncultured Leptolyngbya sp. | reverse complement strand
CCGGGTAAAGTACGAGTCGGCGGCCAAGTCGCTGATCTTTTTACCCATGGCCATTTCCTTTGTGGGGGCTAGCGGCATTTGGCGATTTATCTATGCCTTTAAACCGGCGGGCAGCGACCAGATTGGTTTACTCAATGCGGTGCGACAGACCTTTGGCTTAGACCCATTGGGCTGGCTGATTGAGCGGGATGGACTGCTGGAGCCTGTGTGGGAAACCCTAAAGGTTCCGAGCATTGATGCTCTGCCGACGCTGCTGCCGTTAAATACCCTGGCCCTGATCGCCATTATGGTCTGGCTGCAAACGGGGTTTTGCATGGTGCTGCTATCGGCGGCGGTGAAGGGGATTCCCAAGGACGTAATCGAAGCGGCCCGCATCGATGGGGCCAATGAATTTCAGATTTTTCGGCGCATCATTATTCCGATGATCATGCCCACCATTACGGTGGTGGCCACAACGGTGGTGGTGGCGGTGCTAAAGGTATTCGACATTGTCTATGTGATGACCGGCGGCAACCTGGATACCGATGTGATTGCCAGCCGCATGATCAAAGAGATGTTTAACTTTAGAAACTTTGGTCGCGGCAGCGCCATTGCGACGGTGCTGCTGCTGGCGGTAATTCCGGTGATGGTGACCAACATTCGTCGCTTTACCCAGCAGGAGGCTAACCGATGAAAATTGCCCGCAAATCAACGCCGGCTTGGTTTGAACGGCTGCCGCTGCATACGGCGGTGGTTGCGATCGCACTCCTTTGGACCCTACCCACTGCCGGTCTCCTCATCAGCTCTTTCCGTCGTAAAGACGCCCTGCTGCAAAATGGCTGGTGGACCGTATTCCAACATCCCTTTGACCTAGCCCAGTTTCACATTGGCAACTATGTTGATGTACTAGCTAGTCAGGGCATGGGCCAGGCCTTCCTCAATAGTCTGGTTATCTCTATTCCGGCTACGGTCATTCCCATTTCCATTGCCACCTTTGCCGCCTATGCCCTGGCCTGGATGCAGTTTCCGGGGCGACAGGCGTTGTTTGTTGCCTTTGTGGGGCTGCTGGTGGTTCCCTTGCAGATGACCCTGATTCCGGTGCTGCGGGTCTATAACGAACTGGGGCTGGCGGGCAGTTTTCTGGCGGTGTGGTTGGCCCATACGGGCTATGGCCTACCCCTGGGTATCTACCTGCTGCGCAACTACATTGGCTCCCTGCCCCGAGACCTGATCGAGGCAGCGGCGGTGGATGGGGCTTCCCATTTGAAGATTTTTATGCGGCTGATTGTGCCGTTGTCGATGCCTGCGATCGCATCCTTTGCCGTTTTCCAGTTTCTGTGGGTTTGGAATGACCTGCTGGTGGCCCTGGTCTATCTAGGAGGCAACCAAGATGTGGCCCCAGTCACCCTGGTGCTACGAAATCTAGTGGGCGATCGAGGTCAGGACTGGCATCTGCTGACGGCTGGAGCCTTTATCTCCATGGTGGTGCCGTTAGCCGTATTTTTTGCCCTACAGCGATACTTCGTCCGCGGTCTGTTGGCGGGCTCGGTCAAAGGATAGTGCTTTAGTTGTCACCGGTAGAGAAGGGACATAGAACGGCGGACATGTGTCTGGTTGATGCCGCTGCGCCATGGGAAACGACTGGGAAACCGCCGTGGTTGTGGTCTGGGGCATGTCCTGACGACAGGTGGAACAGTACCAATAAATGCGGCTATGGCGAATATGACGCAGTAGCGAGGTATGGCAACAGAGACATTTATTCATACGTGTTTGATGCCCGGGGAATGAGGGGGATTGAGTAAACGTAACCAAGTGGGTCGAGTGGCCTCTAGCATCTATAAGCTAGCTATTAAGTGTGGGGAAAATGTGGAGAGAAATAACTTGTATGGGGACAAACGGTAGCAAAAATCACAAAAAAATCACATTTTGTTGATTGGATTGGAGATGTGAGCGTCATTCACCTTGTGAATCAAGCGACGGCCATCATCCCATAAAAAATATTCGCCATACCCAAGCTACACGCTGGAATTTTCCCCTGTGGAAACGACAGGATTAATTGGGAACGAAGTTTAATTCAAGTTTGGGTGATCGAATTCCTGAACAGATTTATCCTTTTCTCGTCAGAATAATCGCCATTTAGCCAAACGCCCCTATAAAAAAGCTAAGAGTTCCATCTGCCCATGAAAATCTTAATCGTAGAAGATGATGCTGGCCTCGCTGAAGTGCTCGAACAGACGCTCAGTAAGCAGCATTATCAGGTTGAGGTGGCCACCGATGGTCAAGCTGGGTGGGACTTAGTAGAGCTATATGAATATGATTTAGTGCTGTTGGATCTGCGTCTACCCAAGCTGGATGGCATTAGTTTTTGCCGTCAGCTGCGGTCAGTGGGCCATACGGTGCCGGTGTTGTTAATGACGGCTGAGAATACCCAGGCTAGCAAGATTGCAGGTTTAGATGCTGGGGCCGATGACTACGTGCTCAAGCCCTTAGATTTGAGCGAGCTGCTGGCCCGCATCCGGGCACTGCTACGTCGGGGACAGACGGAAGCGTCACCGCTGTTGACCTGGGGGATGGTCACGCTGAATCCGAGCAGCTGTGAGGTGTTTTGTAACGGTCAGCGGCTAAATCTGACCAGCAAAGAATATGAGTTACTAGAACTGCTGTTGCGACACCAACACCGAATTTTTAGCTTGAATACGCTGATGGAGCGTCTGTGGACATTTGAAAAAATGCCCTCTGAAAACGCGGTGCGTACCCATGTCAAAAGTTTGCGTCGTAAGCTGAGACAGGGAGGTGCTGATGAAATGATTGAAACGGTCTATGGCTTGGGCTATCGACTCAACCCCGAGCCTGTGACCCCATCTCCTCCGTTGCAGTCATCAAAAAATCTCTCCCAAGAGCCCCACACCATGCCCTTGGTATTTGCGGAAGGCACCCCAGATCAGGTGCTGACACCTCTAAAGAAAATTTGGGAACGTCACCAACAGAAGTACTTAGATCTCATCGCATCTTTAGACCAGGCCGCAACTGTTTTGCAAAATGGACAATTTGATTCGGTGTCATCCTTAGCCCACAACCAGTTAGAAGTGGCTAAAGCTCAAAAGGTGGCCCACACATTGAAGGGGGCATTAGGTAGTTTTGGTCTAGTAACGGCGTCTAATATTGCCGCTCAAATCGAACAGCTACTTTTGGTTACCCCCTCACCAGCAATCGAACAGGTTCAGCAACTGCCTAGGTTAACTCAGCAATTGAGACAGTCTCTGCAGCTATCAGAAACACTCCCCTTCCATCACCAAATTCCCCTCCAGCGGACTGACTCCCTCATTTGTCAGTGGTTGATTATCGATGACGATCGATCGCTGATTGAGGAGCTCATCCATGAGGCCTCCCTATGGGGGATTCAACCTTGGATTGCGACCACCATCGAAGACGCTAAAAAGACATTAAAGCAGCATGTCATCGATGTGGTGATGATGGATGTCAACTGCGCTGACAATGTCAATGAAAGCTTAACGTTGCTGTCTGAGCTATCCCATCGACAACCGTCATTACAGGTGATTGTCGCCACCCAACAAGATAGTTTGCGGGAGCGAGTGAATGTCCTAAGGGCCGGGGCCTGTGCGTTTATTCAAAAACCGGTGACCGCACCTCAAGTCTTAGAAACGGTTACCCAACGTTTGGGGCAAACGACGTTGCCTGCCGCTCGCATTCTTGCCCTGGATGATGACCCTGCAATTCTTGAGTGTTTGAAAACATTGCTGATGCCCTGGGGGTTTCAGCTGACCCTAGTGTCTAATCCTATACAGTTTTGGGATAGCCTTGAGCAGGCTCCTCCCGATTTGATGATTTTAGATATTGAAATGCCTGATTTCAATGGCTTAGAACTGTGTCAGGTGATTCGTAATGATCCGGCGCTCCATCAATTTCCCATTCTGTTTCTATCGGCTCACACTGAGCCTGATATTGTCCGCCGCGTATTTGAGGCTGGGGCTGATGACTATTTGAGTAAACCCATCATTGGCCCAGAACTGGTGGCTCGTATTTTGAATCGTTTGGAACGAATGCGACTCTTGCGGGCGTTGGCTGAAATCGATAGTCTTACGGGGCTGCAACGGCGGCATCAGTCGGTCAAAGCATTTAATCGATTATTAAAGCTGGCTGATCGGCAACAGACAACCCTATGTTTTGCCATCCTAGATCTAGATCGGTTTAAACAGGTCAATGACTTTCATGGTCATGACATTGGTGATCAGGTGCTAAAAACCTTTGGAGACTACCTGCGCAGAGCCTTTCGGGGTGAAGATGTGCTGGCTCGGTGGGGGGGCGAGGAGTTTGTTGTAGGGCTGTACGGCATCTCTAAAGAGCTGGCTGTCCAGAGGTTAACTACCTTGTTGCAGACATTTAATCAGCATGTTTTTCTAGGAAATGAAAAGTCGCTATTTCATGTCAGTTTTAGCGGTGGTGTGTCTGAGTATCCCCAAAATGGCAAAGATATACAAACCCTGTATCGGAATGCTGACAGGGCTTTGTATAGTGCTAAGGCCGCCGGGCGCAATCAAATTTTCTCTAGCTGATACCTATCGGGGATAACGGGGATGGAAATACTACAGAATATTCTTTTTCCTACCCAATTTATTCCCCATGGGCACTGCTACTTGTGGCAGCCTGAGCTGGTGTGGCTACATTTGTTGTCGGATGTGCTAATTGCGATCGCATATTATTCCATCCCCATTGCCCTGGTCTATTTTGTTCGCAAGCGAGAAGATATCCCCTTTCCAGGTATTTTTCTACTGTTTGGGTTGTTTATTGTTACCTGTGGCACCACCCACCTGATGTCGGTGTGGACCCTGTGGCATCCGGCCTACTGGCTATCGGGCACCATCAAAGCCATTACCGCAACGGTCTCTATTTACACGGCCCTGATGTTGTTCCCCACTCTCCCAGCCGCCCTGGCCTTGCCTAGCCCTGACGATCTCAGACGCATTAACCAGCAGCTAGAAATCGAAATTGAAGAGCGCAAACAGGCCGAAGTTAAACTACAGCTTCTCAACCAAGAACTGGAAACTCGTGTAGAGAAACGAACGGCTAGCCTACAGGAGTCTGAAGGACGCTGGCGAAGCTTTCTAGACAATGTTCGGCTCATGGTGGTTGGTGTGGACTGCTTAGGGCAAGTAGAGTATGTCAACCCCTATGCCATGAGTTTAATGGGTAACCATGAGGAAGATGTGTTGGGCAAAAACTGGTTTAAGGCGTTTGTCCCCCCTCACCAACAACAGCACAGCAGAGCCATGTTCCAGACGATCCTTGAACATGACAAACGCCCCTATTATCAGAGTGATTTGGTGACCCCAACCGGCGATAAACGGGTGATCGCCTGGTATGGCACCCTATTAAAAGATGCTCAAGGACAACCCACGGGAGTGCTGAGTCTGGGGGAAGACATCACCGAGCGCTATGCCATTGATCGGATGAAAGATGAGTTTATTTCTGTTGTTAGCCATGAGCTGCGCACACCGCTTACCTCTATTCACGGGGCCTTAGATCTGCTGACCAGTGGTCTAGTAGAGCTAGGATCAGAGCGGGGGCACCATGTGCTGACCATTGCGGCTGAAAATTCATCCCGCTTGGTGCAGCTAGTTAACGACATTTTAGAACTAGAGCGATTAGAGTCCGGCAAAGTTAAACTTCACCAGGCATCGGTTTCTACCCTGGAGCTGACCCAGCGAGCCTATGAGCTGATGGAACTGATGGCGGAACGTGCAAATATTCAGTTAGAGATAACAGAGCTTGACCTGTTGATCTGGGCCGATGGCGATCGCTTAATCCAGGTGTTGACCAATTTGCTGAGCAACGCCATTAAGTTCTCAGAACCTTCCTCAACGGTAGGCATAGTGGTCGAAGACCTCACCACATCTGACGGCAAGTATGTGAAATTTTCAGTGAAAGATCACGGCAGGGGAATACCGTCTAACAAGCTTGAGTACATTTTTGAACGTTTCCATCAGGTCGATGCCTCTGATTCTCGCAGTAAAGGGGGTACGGGGCTGGGGCTGGCTATCTGCAGTAGCATTGTCCAGCAGCATGGGGGCACCATCTGGGTAGAGAGTCTGCTAGGAGAAGGAAGCTGCTTCTCGTTTACGGTACCTAGCTGCCGTCAGACCGATCTAAAGAGAACTTCTAATATTAAGAACTAAATATATTCGCAGGCATAGCGTACCGTGAAATATAAAGTAAAAGTTAAGGCTGTTGTGCAAACTGTCTTTGCTGTTGTTTATCCATCTAACTACCCATGGCAAAGCAGATTTTGGTTGTGGATGATGATGATGGTGTCCGCGAGATTATTCAGCTTTCATTGGAGATGGCTGCTGGATGGACCGTGGTTACGGCAACCTGTGGTCAAGAGGGGATTGCGATCGCAAAATCCCACGCCCCCGATCTCATCCTATTAGACGTGATGATGCCTGATGAAGACGGCATTGAGGTCTTTAATCAGCTCCAGAGCGATCCTTTAACTCAACCGATTCCAACGATTTTACTCACCGCCAAAGCCCGCATGAGTGAGCGCCAAGAATTTATGAAAATAGGCGTGATGGGGATTATCACCAAACCCTTTAAGGCTCGGGAACTGACACAGCAGATCAATCAGATGGTGGGTTGGTAAACTAAGGTCCTAAGCTTAAGTCACAAAAATCTCACATTCCCTCTATAAGCTAAAGGCTGACCTAAAAAAGCCCATAGCTGCAAACTATCTAGCCTTTTTAAAAAGACGTTGCTGCTCCTCGCGATGATTTTATCTGCAAGATGCTGTCCCATGGCCTATCTGACTGATCGGTTCATCGTCTAAATCAGCAACGGCGAAAAAACAGTGACGGGAGTGACGGCGAATGCCCTACCGTCTGGAAAGATTGGGGATGGTTTGCAAATATCAAAATGGAAACCAACGATTTTCAACGCTCTCTGGATGTTGTCATCTGTGTTTTAAAGGAAAAAGACACCACCGCTATTGTCAAAGTTAAAGACTTTTTGTATTCACTGCCCAGCCTAAAACAAATCGAACGGGCTTTAGCCTCAGCCGTCCTGTACTTTGCCCAGCACGACCAGCCGGTATTTGACTGGATAATTGCCCATCAAGCGATGCTAAATCCTGAGCTGGATTTGTTTGCCTTTACCCGTGCCTTAGTGCGCACTCGTCTGTGTGAGAAGGGATGGATTCAAGGGAGAGATTTTTGGTTTGATCTGCAAAACATACTCCGCATGGGGCCGTTATTGAGTCCTCACTTTGCCGATTACTTTAACCAAGGTGAATTGCGCTTAGTCAGGACGATGCTCAAGATTAGTGCCTAATACTCACAAAATCTTCAGATTTTCTCCCTATTCTGTATACCAACGGCATCAGAGTTTGCCGTTGCTGATTTAGGGATGTGCAGATCTCACGAAGATTCAGCACATCAAGGGTTTCTAGATAAAACCATCCCAAGGATTGGCAAGGTCCAGATTTTTAGTTTGAGAAGAATTTTTAGATATGCAATATACCACCACCTCTGTATCTCAGGTCCTAACCGATAAGGTTGACAGCTTTTTGGCGGCCTATCCTGTCCATCCCTATCAGGTAGCTCTGAGTAATAGCTCCATCAAGCAGTTGCTGCTGGACTATGTCGAGTGCAAACTTAAACAGACCATGCCAAGTCTCAATGCCCCTGACCAGTGGCAGCGTTTACCCCAACATTTAAACCGGCTGGTGGATTTAGAACTGCGTCTGGAAAGCTATATCTACTGGGGAATTGAATACATTATTCAAAATAAGCTGGATCTACTGTTAAATGCTGAAGCGGCGGTCTCGCCATCTTGGAATGTCCAAGATATGGAACAAAGCTGTTTACCGGCGCATTGGTTTGGCTAACGGGCTCAGGGCCAAAGCAGGGCAGTGTAACTATCGCTTAATCTCCAGTTAAAACCTTATTGTCTTCATCCTCAGTGGCTTCGATGGCGGTGATGACCGGTACCTTGAGTTCTGCTAACTCACCATCGGTCTCCGCCTCCACTCGCTTAGAGAAACCCCAGCTAAAAATAGCGGCAATTAGAGCCACCATGGTCCAGTCTGGCGGCACCCAGCCTTCGTTGATCACCCTGACTAGCAGCCTTAGGCCGACAAAGGCGACGGTGACAAATCCGGCGTCTTCAAGATAAACATACTCACTTAGCCAGCGGATAAATAGTCCTGCCATAAACCGCAGGGCAATGATGCCGATGGCACCGCCCAACAAAATAATGGCCACCTCATCGGACAGGGCAATGGCGGTGGTAACGCTATCTAGGGAAAAGGCTAGATCGGTAAAGGCAATAATCGGGATGGCCTGCCATACCGAGGCAAACTTAGGGCCGTGGTGCTGATCGTCATCCCCCTCACTGCTGCTAAAGTGCTGATACACCAACCTCAGCAGATAGGCTGCGCCCGCCACTTCAAATTGCCAGAACTTTAATACCCAGCTGGCCGTCAAGATCAGGGTCATCCGCAGCACAAAGGCAATGACCAAGCCAAAGTTTAAGGCCCGTCGCTGCTGCTGTTCAGATTCTAGACCCTGGGCAATGGCGGCAAGTGCGATCGCATTATCTGCCGACAGCACCGCCTCTAGGGCAATCAGCACGGGTAACAAAAGCAGTGTGTCCAGCCCTAAGTTAGGCGACCATTCAAGTAACTGATCTAACATTTAGCCCCTACGGTTCGCGGTAATTACAGTAAACATGGTGTTGGTATTTGGGCCTAGGGACGCCCTTATTTAAGATAGATCGGATACAATCCACCGACATCCTTCTCAGTGATTTCCCGCCCGTGATTTCCACCTTTTTTGCCCAATTCCGTCACCAGTATGCCAACGGCGGTCTTTCAACCGAACTGCTCATGACCCACGCTGAGCAATATTTAGTAAAAGCAACGGTGACCATCGATGGGCAAGTGGTTGCCACCGCCCTAGCCGCCGACCCACACCTGACAGTGGCGGACGATCAGGCCAAATCACGGGTATTGGCAATGTTGGGCTTTGGGCCGCAATCCGCTCAAGCATCCCCCAACGGAGTATCGCAATCGGTGGTTAAAACCACGGTCGCAGCCAGCTCTGCCGTGACCACATCCGCTACGGTCAGCGCTCCAGAGGCAACACCCGAGAAGACATCGCCCCCGTCGGCTGCCCCTGCTGCCCCTGAGCCCGCGCCTGAGGACTCTGAAGCTATCGGTCGCCCCCTCGATAGCATCACACCAGACGACGCCCCGGCCCCATCGGATGTACCGGCCTCGTCCTTAGCTGCGGTAGCCATCGAAAACTTTGATGACACTCACCCGGTGGACCTGTCGGATGTGATTGCCCAAACCGACGTAGAGATGGCCCGGCTGGGGTGGAGCAGCCTCCAGGGACGCACCTATTTAGAGCAGACCTTTAGCAAGCGTTCACGCCAGCAGCTTACGGACGAAGAGCTGCTAACGTTTTTGCTTAATCTTGAGTCCCAAGCCACCCCAGAAATGGGGTAATGGGCAGGAGGGCGTGCCTATTCCACGACCGTTGGCCGACCACCAATGGCATGACGGTCAATCACCTGATCGATCAAACCGTACTCAGCAGCTTCGCTGGGGGACATAAAGAAATCCCGCTCAGTATCTTCTGTGATTTTCTCAATTGGTTGACCGGTATGGTCTGCCAGGGCATCGTTTAAGGTTTTCTTGATGTAGAGAATTTCCTTAGCCTGGATTTCAATGTCAGTGGCCTGGCCTTGAGCGCCACCCAAAGGCTGGTGGATCATGATGCGAGAATTTGGCAGGCTCATGCGCTTGCCCTTGGTGCCCGCACTGAGCAAAAAGGCACCCATACTAGCGGCCAAACCCACACAGATAGTAGAGACATCTGGCTTGATGTGGTTCATGGTGTCAAAGATGCCCAGCCCGTCATACACAGAGCCACCAGGGGAATTAATGTAGAGGTAAATATCTTTTTCGGGGTCCTCAGCTTCCAGAAATAGCATCTGCGCCACAATCAGGTTTGAGGACTCAGCCGTTACCTGCTGACCCAAAAATACAATGCGTTCCCGTAGAAGGCGGGAGTAAATGTCAAAGGCGCGTTCACCGCGACCCGACTGCTCAATAACGGTAGGAATCATAAGGGCCTAAGCGTATGGGTTCTTTTGCTTGCTTTTAACGATTGTACAGACTTAGCTGTGGCAATGGGGGAGTGCGGATAACCCGACTCTGCATTAGTACAGCACACGGCACCACGGGTAGGCTGCATAATATGAAATAACGTACAAATTTGTGAAAATTTGAGGGATATCAGGGTGCCCCTCTATCAATCGTTCGTTAAGTTCAATCGTTAATTTGGCGTTGCTGATTCGCAGGATGATGTTCTCTGAAAGATGCGGCCATTTGGCCTATCTAACCGATGGGGGCATCTCTTCGTAGATCGGCATACTTTCGACAACCTACCTATTGACGCCTGTCATGACCGTTGCTGATGGTCCTAGTACGACGACATCGTCCCTGCCTAGAGCATTCCTGCCTAGAACGTTATCCCCGATTGAAACCCTGGGGTTTGGTTTAAGCGGTCTACTGCTGTGGCTCAGTGTGGCCCCCGGTGTCCATGCGGAGTTGGGGAGACAGGCCATGTGGGTCTGGATTCCAGGAGCCTTGTTAGGCATTTTGATCAATGTACAAGTGCGGCAGCTGGGGCAACAGCTGCCGGATGTGGCTGGGGGAACTCCCAACTATTTAACCCACTTGCTGCCCGAGATGCGATGGCTGACATCCTATGCTGCCATTGGGTACCTGCTGAGCTGGGTGGCTGTCATACCGGTCAATGCCATTATTTTGACAGATTTAATTGAAGCGTATTTGCCACCTTTGGGTATCACCATCCCTGGGATAGTTCTAAAATTTGGCTTCGTTTTAATGGCATTTGTTGTTGCCTTTAGTGGCAACCGTTCCCTCAGTGCCTTGCATTTAGCGTTTTTACTACCGGCTGTTGGGTTGCTGCTGTTGTTTTGTATCCAGGGGAGCGTGTGGCTGATCACAACGGCACCCCCGCAAAGTGCGATCGCAACTCCCAGTTTTTCAATCCAGGGCTGGGCCAAGTGGTATCTCAATGGTACCTATGCC